>NZ_QRLS01000011.1:0-94096 GCF_003472325.1 Collinsella sp. AM12-1 | reverse complement strand
AAATGGATTCTAAAAAACACCTTGCCAAATAGGAGCGTCAGGACGCAAAGAGGCTCCGCAGCGCGAAGCGCGATGCGGAGCCTCTTTGCATGTCCGAGGACGTTCCGGAGGGAAGCCCCCGTCACGCCCCCGGATTCCCGGTGGGAGTTCTAGACCTTGTCGGCCTTAGTACATACCGCCGCCCTGCTGACCAGCGGTAGCAGCAGCGATAGCGTCCTCAAGCTGAGTGTTTTTGGGCACATCGGAGACGGTGGCCTCGGTGATGAGGATCAGGCTGGCGACAGAAGCAGCATTCTGCAGGGTGACGCGGCTGACCTTGACGGGGTCGAGGACGCCCATCTCGATCATGTCGCCCCACTCGCCGTTGGCAGAGTTGAGACCCTGGCCGGCGGGCAGCTCGGCAACCTTGTCGACCACGACAGCGCCCTCAAAGCCAGCGTTCTTGGCGATAGTAGCGACCGGAGCGGTCAGAGCCTTCTTGACGATATCGACGCCGATCTTCTCCTCGGGGTCGTCGATCTCGACAGCATCGAGCGCAGGAGCAGCGTCCATGAAGGCGACGCCGCCACCGGCGACAATGCCCTCCTCGACAGCAGCGCGGGTAGCCTGCAGGGCATCCTCAACGCGGTGCTTGATCTCCTTGAGCTCGGACTCGGTAGCAGCGCCGACCTTGATGACGGCAACGCCACCGGAGAGCTTGGCCAGGCGCTCCTGGAGCTTCTCACGGTCGAAGTCAGAGGTGGTGTTCTCCATCTCGCCCTTGATCTGAGCGATGCGGGCGTCGATGGCCTCCTTGGAGCCGGCGCCGCCGACGACGACGGTGTTGTCCTTGGAGATAGTGACGGACTTAGCGGTGCCGAGCATATCGGCGGTGATGTCAGCGACCTTCACGCCCAGCTCGTCCAGAGCAGCCTGGCCACCGGTGAGGACGGCGATGTCCTCCAGGATGCGCTTGCGGCGATCGCCGTAGCCCGGGGCCTTGACGGCGCAGACGTTGAGAGCGCCACGGATCTTGTTGAGGACCAGGGTCGGCAGAGCCTCGCCGTCGATGTCCTCAGCGATGATGAGCAGGCCACGGCCGGCGCGCTGGACAGCCTCGAGAACAGGCATGATGTCCTGAACGCTGGAAATCTTCTGGTCGGTGATGAGGATGTACGGATCCTTCATCACGGCCTCCATGCGGTCGTTGTCCGTGACGAAGTAAGCGGAGACATAGCCCTTGTCGAACTGCATGCCCTCGACGGTGTCGATGGTGATGTCGAACGTCTGGGAATCCTCGACGGTGATGACGCCGTCCTTGCCCACGACCTCCATGGCCTCGGCGATCTTCTCGCCAACCTCGGGGTCACCAGCGGAGATGGTGCCGACGGAAGCGATCTGCTCCTTGGTCTCGACCGGCTTGGCCTGCTTCTTCATCTCGGCGACGGCGGCGTTTACAGCCTTGTCGATGCCGCGACGGATGGCCAGCGGGTTGGCGCCGGCGGCGACGTTGCGCAGGCCGTCGTTGACGATGGCCTGGGCGAGCAGGGTTGCGGTGGTGGTGCCGTCACCCACGGTGTCGTTGGTCTTGGTGGCGACCTCCTTCACCAGCTGAGCGCCCATGTTCTCGATGTTGTCCTCGAGCTCGATCTCCTTAGCGACAGAAACGCCGTCGTTGGTGATGGTCGGGGCACCGAACGTGCGCTGCAGCGCAACGTAGCGGCCCTTGGGGCCCATGGTGACGGTAACGGCGTCGGCCAGAGTGTTGACGCCCTTGGCGAGCTTAGCGCGGGCATCGGTGTTGAACGTAATGTTCTTTGCCATGGTGAGTAATCCTCCAAAAGAAATGTGACTCGCGTCGCCGCTTCCGAGTCCTATGCGACGATCGCGTTCAAAGACGAATCAGAGATTCTGACGAGACTAGGCCTCGACGACGGCGTAGATGTCGTCGGCGCGCATGAGCAGATACTTCTCGCCGTCGACCTTGACCTCGTTGCCACCGAACTTGCCGTAGATGACAACGTCGCCAACCTTGACGTCCATGGGGATGCGCTCACCCTTGTCGTTGACCTTGCCGGCGCCCACGGCAACGATGGTGCCGCGCTGCGGCTTCTCCTGAGCGTTGCTGGCGATGTACAGACCAGAAGCGGTCTTCTGCTCGGCCTCGTCGGGCTTGACCAGGACGCGATCTGCAAGCGGCTTCAAAGACGACATGCTTGTTTCCTCCTTTGTGGGCCGCGCGGTCATGCCGCGCGGGTTAACCCTTTTTGTTTGCGTACGCGTTGAATGGTACCCACGAATGGCGGGTTATACAACACGGAGTCAAAAAATCTTATTTTTTGGCACTTAGATTTTCTGAATGCCGGGGGATAACTTAGCGATGCCTCCCGTGTGGCTCCGGAGGGGCGGGGCATAAGGTTTCCTGCTCGGGCAGTCCTGCTCGCACGAAGGCCACATTAAGTGGCCTTCGGCTCGTGCGGAACTCGCGATAAACCTTATGCCCCGCCCCTCCGGAGCCACACGGGAGGCAGGTTAACTAATTCGGGCCCGGCATTCAGAAAAGTCAGTGCAGCAAAATGGCGATGCGGATAGGAATGTGGGCATGGTCTTCGCTGCGCGCACGGGTCCCCTGGGGAGCACCGTGCATTTTTGGGAGTATTCAGCAAGCCAGGACGGCTGCATACGCGCCGGACATACCTTATTGGTCCCAAGAACGCCTTCAGCGGGCGGTTTTGGTCGGTGGGCAGACCCCGTTGGGACAAATGGGCGTACTTCGCGCCGTACCGGAGCCCAAAATGACGTCAATCTCCGTAACGTTACTCAGCCGCAGCGGCACCGGCAGAGCTCGCGGTGCTGAATACTCCGTTTTTTGCACGGCCCAGGCGGGGGTACATCAGGACCGGAAAGAACATCTCAGCTTTTTTATGCAATCTGCAACTGGAAGTATGCAAAACACCATGAGGTTTCACTGCTGATGTCCAAATTGAACGCACGGAGCAGCACCTCAACCCCGCGCCCAAATCCAACAGAGCAGGGACGCACATGGCGGATCCTCACCGAAACGCAAACGCGGCTCGAGCGCCATCCCAAAATAAGCTGCCCGAGCCGCGTTTAACGGTAAGACATGAATACTTAGCGCTCGTAGATCAGGTTGCCGGCTAGGTAGGTGGCTTGGACTTTGGTGGCTTGGAGTTCTTGGGGGTCGATGGTGAGTGGGTTTTGGTCCAAGACTACCAGGTCGGCGTATTTACCGGGTTCCAGGCTGCCGAGGTTTTGCTCGTCGCCCGCTGCATAGGCGCTGCCCAGAGTGTAGTTGCGCAGAGCCGTTGCCGCATCGATGCGCTCGCTCGGCAACCAGCCGCCCTCGGGCCAGTGGCTTTTGGGGTCCTGGCGCGTGATGGCCGTGTAGAGCACGTTCATGCTGGTAACGGGCGTGATAGGGCTGTCAGTTCCGAAGGCTTGGCGGATGCCGCGCTGCTTATAGGTTGCGAACGGCCACATGATTCGGCTTCGCTCCAGGCCAAAGTCGCGCTCTGGGCCACCCGGATCGAGCGTGATGTGGCAGGGCTGGCTCGAGGCGACCACGTTGAGCTTGCGCAGGCGATCGATGTCCTGGGGCAGGAGGTTCTCCAGATGCTCGAGTGTGTTATGGCCGTGCTGGGGCAGGCCGTAGAGCTCTGCCGCCTCCTCAAAGATATCGAGCGCAGCATGGATGGCACCGTCGCCGATGACGTGGATACGCACAGTGTGGCCGCGCTCCGCGGCCGCCAGAACCAGCTTACGCATGCGCTCGGCAGGAACTGTCAGACGGCCCTGGTCGCCCGGGAAGCGCGGATTGGTATAGGGCTCGGTGAGATATGCCGTGTGTTCGCTCGACACGCCGTCGAAGAACTGCTTAAAGCCTGGCGCCGAGAGCAGCGCGTTGTTCGCGTAGCGGGTCTGTAGCTCTTCCAAGCGCGATTGGTCATCCAGCAGCGTGGGAAACAAATGGGCGCGGATGCCCAGCTTGCCGGCTGCCTGCAGTTTGTCGTAGACATCGTCGCGGATAAAGTCGCAGCCCGGCATGGGCATGAGCGACATATCGCATATCGAGGTGATGCCCTGCTCGGCCATCCGCCTCATTTGATCGGCGTAAGCGCTTGCGATGCGATCCTCGCCCAGCCACTCAAGGCAGCGCGGTAGCAGCTGCATGGCAGCCGCCTCGTGAGCAATGCCCGTGAGCTCGCCGCTTGCGTCCTTGTCGTAGCCACCGCCCGCTGGCGGCTCGCTGTCGCGCGTGACGCCGAGCGCCTCGAGTGCGCGGCTGTTGAGCCACAGCGTATGGCCGTCGCCCGAATACATAACGCAGGGGCGATCGGGGAATGCCGCATCGAGCGACGCCTTGGTAGGATGCTCGGGCGGGTCCCAACGGTAGTCGCGCCAGCCCTGCGTCACAACCCAAGCGTCATCGGGCAGGTCCTGGGAAAACTCGAGCGCGTGTTGCACCAGCGCCGCCTCGGACGTGCCCATATCCATGAGCATGTACGGCGAGGAGCCGACCGAGGTATGGAAGAAGTGCAGATGAGCGTCATGGAAACCTGGGCAGACAAACTGCTCGCCGTAGTCGATAACCGGCGTGGCGGCAGGCGCGGCGGCAATCACGTCATCGGGCGCACCGACTGCGACGATACGGTCGCCTGCGATGGCAATCGCCAGCTCGCGGGCGGTATCGATGCCGTCTTGCGCGGTAAAGACGTTCTTGGAGCGGATAATCCGATCGATATGTTGCATGGGCATCCCCATCTCTGGCAGGAAATTCAACACCCCCGAGTGTACTCCCCCGCCCTTGTAACAAAACCCCAAGCGGCAAACGGCAACTTTACCAGCCCTAGCGGCAGGTGGCATACTGGAGAGAGCCTGTACGATTTTGCGATCAACCCAGCAAGGAGCAAATCGACCATGACGAAGACCAAGGCACAGCAGATTATGGCGGCGACCGAGGCTCGCGCGGCTGACGACGTCACCGCAGCCATCAAAGATATCGCTACCGAGTTTGAACCCTATATCATCAAGCAGCGCCGGCACTTCCATAAGCACCCGGAGCTGAGCCTTGCCGAGGAGCGCACGACCTCCGACATCGCCAACCAGCTCGACGCCATGAATATCCCCTACGAGCGTCCGCTCAAGACCGGCTTGGTGGCAACGCTTCGCGGTACCGCGTCGGATGCCTATCGCGAGGACGGCACGCCACGCCGCCGCATCCTGCTGCGCGCCGACATCGACGCCCTGCCCGTCACCGAGCAGACCGGCGAGGAGTTTGCCAGCGTCAACGAGGGCTGCATGCACGCCTGCGGCCACGACTGCCACATCGCCATGATGCTCGGCACGCTGCAAATCCTGCGCCATATGACCGACGACATCCACGGCGAGATCCGCATCGTCTTCCAGCCCAGCGAGGAAAACGGCCAGGGCGCCAAGCTCATGATCGGCACGGGCGTGCTCGACGGCGTCGATGGCGCCTACGCCGCGCACATCTGGAGTGAGGTCGACGCCGGCACCGTGAGCTGCGAGCCCGGACCGCGCATGGCCAATACCGACTGGTTCCGCATCGACGTCCGCGGCACCTCGTGCCACGGCGCCATGCCCCAGCGCGGTCACGACGCCGTTATGGTTGCCGCCGAGATCGTCAACGCTCTGCAGACCATCGTTTCGCGCGAGATCAGTCCCTACGAGCCGGCCGTCATTACCGTCGGCGAGCTGCACGGCGGCACCGCGCGCAACGTTATCGCCGGCACGGCCTACCTCGCCGGCACGGTGCGCACCTACGGAGATTCGACCCACGAGGAAATGCCGGAGCTCATGCGCCGCATCGTGGAGCATACCGCGGCCGCCTTGGGCGCCGAGGCAGAGCTCACCGACTACACCATCGCCAATTACAAGGTCGAAAACGATGCCGCCTCGAGCGAGCGCTGCCGCCAGGCAGTAATCAAATGCCTGGGCCCCACCGGCCAAGGCCATTATCGCGGCACACTCTCGGGTGAGGATTTTTCAGAGTACCTGCGCCGCGTACCGGGCGTGCTCGCCTTTGTTGGCACGCGCAACCCCCAGATTGGCGCCACGTACGCCCAACATTCTTGCTTCTACAAGATTGACGAGTCGGTACTGGCCAAGGGCTCCATGGTGGCCGCCCAATATGCCATCGACTTTTTGGCCGAGCCCACACAAGAAGAGCTCGACGGCCCCACGATTGCCGCGGTCGCCGAGACCAATCCCGACCTGGCAGCCAAACTGCGCTCTGCCAAGGCCACGGCCGCCGAGGCCCGCGACGCCATGCACGATGCCCGCACGGCGCGCCATGCCGCCATCAAGGGCATCCATGATGCACGTGCCGCCGCTCGCCGCGAGGAGAAGCACGACGAGTAGTCGATCCACGACCATCTCGCAGTCATAGCCGCATCGCGATATCAAAGCGGGGGCGGACGCTTCGGCACGTCCGTCCCCGCTTATTTGTCAAGCGCTATTTCTACCGTTTCTACCCCGTCCCCAAATGGCAGGTGGCAGGGTTACTCGTCCTGCGGGTCCTCGTCGGAGCTTGGCGCAGGCTCGGGCTCAGGCACGGGCTCAGGCGCAGGCTCGGGCTCCGGTTCCGGCATGGGCGCGGGCTCGGGCTCAGGCACGGGCTCAGGTTCAGGCTCAGGCACGGGCTCGGGCGCGGGCTCGGGCTCGGGCTCGGGCGCAGGCGCCGCAGCGGAATCGGATACGGGCGCTGCGTCGGTGCTAAAACCAGCCGGAGCAGACTTCTTCTCAAACGGCAGCACAAAGGTCAGGACGTCATCCTTATCCTCATCAGCCCATTCAGCTGCATAACGCGCTACCCAATAGCCAACGGCACGATGCTTGAGCATCTTGCCAAAGACCGTAAGGAATACCGTGACAAACGCCGTCAGCACCAAGAACAATACGAGCGTGATGCCACCGCCGGTAACAAGCGCCTCAATAGCCGAAGGACGGTAGTAGTAGTTATACATACCGACAGAGGCAATGGCGCCGAAGACGAGCGTCAGGATCCATGTGACAACGTTGGCGACCAGACCCGTCAAAAACTCGGGAAGGAACGAAGCGCAGAACAGCTTGGTCTTGTTGTGCTTAAACGCCGCCCAGACCTTGTCGAGCGAAAACGCGCTCTCGACACGACCGGTCACCGCAAAGTGCATCACGGCAATGTCGGCGAACATCTTAAAGAAGACCCCCAAGACCGCCGTGGCAATCATAGCCAGGACAAGCAGGCCAAGCGAGCCAAACAGCGCTGCCTCGAGTGCATAGGAGCCGTAATACGAATACGAGCCCGCGGCGCCAATTACCACGCTCTCCACCAGCGAAAGCACTACACCGATAACGGGAATGGCAGCGATAACCTCGAGCACGACCGAGATAACGCTCGAAAAGACTCCGAGGCCAAACGACGTGGAACGCATGAGTGGACGATCCATACCGCCATCAACCTTGAGCGACAGATCGCGACCCCACTCAATACCAAAGCCGGAACCACACACGCTCGCAATGCAAGCTGCCAAAAAGCCGATGGCAGCTGCAATGCCGCCAATAACGGGAATAAACAGCACGAGTACCGACACAACACAAATCAGCGCCGGTAAAAAGGCAATCTGGCACACGCGCTGCAGCACGCCCGGAGTCTTGGTCATATCCTCAAACGCCTGAGCCACACAGCCCTTGGACGCATTCGCCACGGGCGGTTGCGGAACAAACTGCTGGGGCTGACCCTGAGGGGCAGAGGCTGCGGCACCGGCATTGGGGGCACCACACGCACCACAGAACTTATCGTTGTCGCCCATGGGGGCACCACACTGCGAACAGAACATCGAGATCATCCCTTCGTATCTTGAGCGAATCATCTGGATCGCAAATGATGTCTTTAGCATCATTATCACCCAATGTGGGGACAAATACTCCAACATGACGCATTTGCAATGCGCAGGGCGCTATTCGATTGTTTGATGAGCTCGACCGCGTTAGTTCGTTCCGCGGAAACCCTTGCCGACGATCTCGGAGCTGTCGACAATCGTGATAAAGGCACCCGGATCGACTTCGCGCGCATAGCGGCGCAGCTGCACGGCCTCGCGACGGCTTAGCACGCTCATGATCACCGTCACGCACTTGCCCGAGAAAGCACCGTAGCCGCGGCTGATAGTCGCCGTACGGTTGAGATGCTTGACGATAAACTCCTCGACCTTAAGGGGCTCGGAACAAATGACCGTGCAGACTTTGCGCAGGTGAATGCTCTCGATGGCCTTGTCGACCACAAGCGTCTTGGCAAACAGGCCGAGCACGCAGTACAGACCGACGCGCGGACCGTACAAGAAGGCCGCGATGGTCACGATGCCGATATCGACCAACAGCAGCGCACGGCCGATCTCAAGCGTGGTGCGGCGTTTGAGAATCATGGCGAGGATGTCCGTGCCGCCCGTCGAGGCACCAATATCAAAGACGATGGCGCTGCCGAGCGCCGGCAGAATCACGGCAAAGCACAGGTCGAGCCACATATCGCCCGTCATCGAGACATCGGTCGGAATAAAGAGCTCAAACAGCGAAACATAGGCGGACAGCGCAAACGAGGCAAAGACACTCCACAGGATTGCCTTGCGCTCCAAAAAGATAAAGCCCAGAACGACCAGGACCGCATTGATAATCCACATAAAGACGCCGACGGGCAGGGTCGGGAACAGCGTGGACAGAATGACCGACACGCCCGAGGTGCCGCCAAAAGCAAAGTGATTAGGGGTTTTAAACGCGACGATGGCAAAGGCCGTGAGGATCAGGCCCAAATTGAGCTCGGCAAAAAAGCGCGGAAAGCCCGGCTCCTGGCTGCGCTTGCGACCAGCGCGCTCGCCCCGCTCGATAACATCGCGATCGACCACGCGTTCCATCGGCACTACGGGAGGACGATGCACCTCCTCGGCAGCACGCGACGCCGCCTCTGCCGCAGCGGCCTCAATTGCCCATGCCTTGCTTTCTGTTTCGTGCTCGTCGGCCATTACGGCAACCCCTCGTTAACAATTTGGAAACAATGCGCCCATTAGAGTAACGCGGAACGTGGGGATTGCAACCCTTAGTTAGACGAGCGGTATGACTATATCGGGAGCGTACAAAAACGGCCGGCCACGCTTTTGCTTGCGCGGTCGGCCGTTTAATGTTTTCGCAGATAAAACCTGCCAAAACAAACCTGTCCCTTTTTGGAAGGTTATTCGTGCTGGCTGGTGCGGTGCTCGTACTCCTCGGGGGTGATGACATCCTCGATGCGCAGGTTGACGCCCGCCACCTCAAGGCCAGTCATCGCGGCAAGGCGCTCGGTGACACGTGCCTTAACATCGTCGAAGATCGCGGGCGCATAGGCGCCGTACTCGATGATGACGGAGATGTTGACGACCACGCGATTATCGTCGGTGACCTCGACCGTCACGCCCTTGGTCAGATTCTCGGCACCAAACTGCTCCTGCACAAAGTGCATGAGGTTACCCTTCATGCCCAGAACGTGCGGAACCTCGCGGGTGGCCATGGCAACGATCTTCTCGATCACGCCGTTGGAATAGGTCAGCGAGTCCTCGGACTCATCCGCTTCCTCGTCGTCCTCATCCGTATCGGACTCGGCCTCGACGAGAGCCTCATCCTCGAGCGTCACATCCTCAGCTTCGGCGACGACCGCCTCGTTCTCCTCGAGCTCGGTATCGGCTACATCGACCTTCGTATTAAAAGCCATGGTTCCTCCTTATGCCCGCCGCGGATGCGACAGTCGAATACATATTAGCGGCCGCTAAACAGACGGCCGAAGAAGTTGACGATCCCGTTCTCGCCGTCGCGAATTTGGCCGATCACAGCGCCGATCAGCACGAAGAATGCAATGACGAGCGTGTCCCACAGGCCCAACGTGAGCACCAACACGGCGAGGATAAAGCCGGCGACGGCGCCGAGCGTGGTGTTGGGATGACGCACAGCATAGCTCCAGACGGCAGCGCCCGTACCCTTGATGAGACCCATAGCCTCGTCAAAATCCGCGGCTGCCGCGTCTTGTAACTCGGTTGCCTCTGCTTTGGAATCAACAGGTTCGCTCGCCGACGTGGCGCTCTGGTCAATCGTCAGGCGCGGCGTACGAGCGGTCTTATCTTGATTGGTATCACTCACCGGAAACCTCCACGGTCTGGACGGTAGTCTTGGACGGCAAAAAACGGACGCGCGCGGTCGTACCCGGCGCGCCGAGCATGGTATCGCAGGCTTCTTCGATGCGCTGCTGCATCGCGGTAGCCAGAGATGCCACGTCCTTATCGTCAAGCGCGATAGCCTCGACCTTAAAACGGACGTGCGAATCGTCGGGGCCTTGGACGCGAGCCTCGACATGCTCGACCATCACGCGGTCGTCGCGCTCGGCAGCAACCCTGGCGCACGAAGAAAGCGCCGCAAGGGTAACCTCGATATTGCGCTCCCCCGCCGGATGCACGCAGGACGGTTCGCGACGGGCGAACATCAGGCGGAAAAAGCTCAGCAGTACGCCGATCGCCACGACGCCGGCGCACGCCGTCACGACGATGCGCGGCATGGGGTCGCGCATCAGCAGCATAAAGCGATACGTATACGGCCCCCAAAACTGGCAGACAAGCGTACCCAGTGCCACGATGGCGGCGGCAAGATACACGATCGCTAGGGCTCGTTTGAGTACGCGCACGCGGCGCTCCCTTCAAATCTCGGCTCTCGAAATGCAGAACGGTTCGCATCATTATAAAAGAGCCGGGTCCGGTGCTCTACGCACGCGGATCCGGCTCATCTATTCCACGAGGCTTGCATGCTCGCTTCATTATGCCCAGATATGCACGGCTCAATCCGTGCTGGCGCTACTCCTCCTCGAGGGCAGCGATGACCTCGTCGGTCATGTCCATGGTGCTGTAGACGTCCTGGACGTCGTCGAGCTCCTCAAGACGGTCGATGAGGCGCTGGACCTTCTTGGCGTCGGCGCCGGAAACCTCGGTCGGGGTGGTCGGGACCATGGTGGTCTCGGAGCCCTTGACCTGGACACCCTGCTCCTCGAGCGCCTTGGAGACAGCCATGACCTCGTTGGCAGCAGTCCAGACGATCCACTCCTCGCCGGCATCCTCGTAGTCCTCGCCACCGGCCTCGGCGATAGCCATCATGAACTCATCCTCGTCACCGGCAGCACCGTTGGCGATCATGGTCTCCTTCTTGGCGTTCTCATCCAGGATCTCCTTGGCGACGACGATCTGGCCCTTGCGCTCAAACTGGAAGGCGACGGAGCCGGAGGTGCCCAGGTTGCCACCAGCGTGGGAGAAGGCGGAACGGACATCAGCGGCGGTACGGTTGCGGTTGTCGGTCAGGCAGTCGACGTAGACGGCGACACCGGCGGGACCGTAGCCCTCGTACACGATGTTCTCGTAGACGGCGGCGTCAGCACCCGAACCAAAAGCCTTGTCGATAGCGGACTTGATCTTGTCCTTAGGCATGGACTGAGCCTTGGCCTTGGCAACGGCAGCGGCGAGGCTGGCGTTGTTCTCGGGCAGCGGGTCACCGCCGAGACGGGCAGCAACAGTGATGTTGCGGCTGAGCTTGGAGAAGAGGGCGGAACGCTTGGCGTCCTGCGCGCCCTTACGATGCTTGGTTGTGGCCCACTTAGAGTGTCCGGACATACGTGTCTCCTATCGGTTTCGACCTAAAGCCCAGCGCAGATGCTCGGGCAATATAAACAAACGTCGTTATGATATACCTACTAGCCTGCGAGATAAACCCCAAAATGAAGGCGTCGTGATGATGTCCCCTTTGGTGCAAAGAAACCTGACCCCAATGCACCAAGTTAGGACCAGAGGAAGTCGCTGCGGGTGACGGTGGCGCCGATGGCGAAGGGCATGCAGGCGATGACCGGATACAGGTAGCGCATGTAGGTCGAGCCGTTGCACGGACCAATCAGGCACACGGCGAGCACGCCCAACAGCGGCACCCAGATCGCCAGCGCACGCCATGAATGACGACGCAGCAGGTAGACCACCACGGCAATCATGATCCACACATAGGTGGCCGAGCTCATGGTGAGCGAAATAAACGGGATGCGCTGCACCGCCACACGGTACAGATTGATCAGGTGGTCGCACCAGCGCACCACGTTGCTGTCAACCGGATGGAAGTCGAAGTACTTGAGGTTGTCGGGACGCGCCATGATCTCGGCACTACGCGCCGTGCTGTAGACCCAGGCATCGCGGGCACTCGGATAAAAGTAGCCGTAATAGTTATTGATGAGCGCCGAGATATAGCACTCGGGATCCTTTTTGAACATCTGCGCCCAGACCTCAAAATAGGCCTTGATGTCCTCCTGCGAGGCGTACTCGTTAAAGCAGTTCTTGACGGCATCGGACTTGTCAGGGTTGTAGCGGCGGCCCAGGTTCTCGTACTTGAGCACGCGATCGATCACGACGCGCTCCTCGTCGGTCACCAAGCCGTCGCAAGGAGCCTCCGCGATAGTGCCGTCCTCCTTTACCGTGGGGTTGACACCCGAGTTGAGGCCATCGTGCTTTTGAACGAAACGAGCCGTCTGCTGGAACGGAATCGAGAGAATTTCGCGCTTGGAGCCGGGCGTGATGTCGTGCGCCGGCATAAAGACCTTGGTGAAGTACATATTAGAGGCAAGGCAGAGTACGAGCACCGCGAGGACGCCAACCCAGCGGAAGCGCGGCGTGGCGCATGAGACCGCGGTGCCCGTCTGCTTAGCCGCACGACGAGCGACATGTACATCCCATGCGCAAAACGCCGCCGCAATCACGCAGGCCGCCAACGGAAAGACCAGGCCGCCATTGCGCAAAAACGTGGAACCCATGGCAGCCAGCGCAAGCAACAGCCAGTCGTGGCGCGCAAAGAGCACGGGGGCTTTCTCGCCCGCCCGCTCGACATTGGCATCACGACGGGGCAAGCCACATGCCACGAGCTTGACGGTCTGTACCAGCAGCACCAAAAACGCGTCGGCAAAGAGCACGTCTTTGGTGAGCAGGGCCGCGTAGTTAGAGAACATCGGCATAAACGCAAAGAACAGCAGGATCGCACCGCGAACCGGCAGGCTCACGCCCAGTTTGCGCAGCGACGAAATGGAATAGGCCATGCAGGCAGCCGTGATGACAAATTGAGCGCAGGTATAGATGATGAGGCCCGCGTTAGCGCTGTTGAACAGCGAAAGCCCCAGCTGCACGCACGAGCCGATGATAGCCGTGTGCACGACCGGGTGATGCCCGTTGAGCAGGACATTGGGGTTGAGCAGGCGCAGGTAGTCGCTCGTGCCGTTGGGATAGTTGAACCACTGGCGAATCTGCGCACCCGTATCTCCCATAAAAAGGCCGGGCAGCGAAGCGATGAGCGTGGGCGCCCAGGCGATCATAAGCACCAGGAAGGGCCCGGCAAAGGGATGGGCCGAGAGCACGGCGTGAGCCACACGCCATACGCGGCCAAAGTGCGCTTCGGAAAACGGAATGCGCCGAGAGCTCAGCCAATCTAGACACTCAAAAGCCAGGTAGAAGGCAACGATCGCCAAGAGCATCCAGCCCGCGCCGCCAATCCAGGCACAGATGATGCGGGCCTTGTCGCCAAGAACAATCTCGGCCGAGTCGGTGAGGTCGTAGCTGCGGCCGAACACCATGCAGATGGCGAAAAACAGCGACGGCAGAATGATCGACGGGCGCCAGGTGTCGCCACGGCCAAAGAATACGTAGCGAAACGGCAGCGTGAGCAGGCAGGCAAGCGCAAGCAGCATGACCGCGTCGGTATGGCCGGCAAACGAGAGGAGCACCTCGTAGCACACGTACAGCATGCCCGAGGCTTTGGGGTCAATCGCCAAGACTGCGTTGCTCGAGACCGGCGCGGGATCGATGGAAAACGCCGTGGTCGCCAACAGCGCGAGCAGAAATGCGATGAGCGTCTGCTTGGCGGGGTAGCGCTTAAACCAGACGATGCGGGCAGCGTCGCGCGCAGCCGTTGTGGAGAGGTCGGAATCCTTCACAGTCCGAAAGCCTTTCTAGAAACCTGCCAAAAAGGGACAGGTTTATTTTGGCAGGTTTTATCTGGGGAAACGTTACGGTTCTGTCATCGTTGCCTAGCAAAACCACCACAAAGGTGCCTGTCCCCTTTGTGGTGGTATGTGGCGGTTAGGCGTCGAGATAGATGCGCTGGGGACGGTTGCGGTGACGGGCAAAGATGATGAGCGCCAGGCCCGCAATTACGAGTGGCAGGCTCAGCAGCTGACCCATGGTGATGACGCCGCCCAGCAGATAGCCCAGCTGGGCATCGGGCACGCGCACAAACTCAACGAGAAAGCGGACGATGCCGTACCCCATCACGAACACGCCCATAAACGTGCCCTGGGGCAGCAGCGGCTTTTTGCGGCTGAGCACCTGCAAAATACAGAAGAGCACGACGCCCTCTAGGAATGCCTCATAGAGCTGGGAAGGATGGCGCGGCATATCGCCCGCGGTGCCGCCAAAGACCACACCCCAAGGCAGATCGGTCGGCTTACCCCACAGCTCGCCGTTGACGAAATTGGCACAACGGCCCAGGCATAGGGCCAGCGGGGCGCCGATCACGGCAAGGTCGGCGACGGTCCAGGCGTCGAGCTTATACATGCGGCACACGATGATGCCGCCCAAGATGCCGCCCACCAGGCCGCCGTGGAAGCTCATGCCGCCCTCGTTGGTGGCAAAGATCTCGAGCGGGTGGGTCCAATAGTAGCCATCGCCGTAAAAGACGACGTAAAACAGGCGCGCGCCGATGATGAGGCCAAAGACCGCGCCGACCACGACGCTCGTCAGGTCATCGATCGTAATGTCGAGGCCCCAACGACGCTGCGTGCGGTACATAACGACCGCCGTGAGCAGAGCACCGACCACGTAGGCCAGGCCGTACCAGTAGATGGTGATGGGGCCCGCCGAGATCGCGACGGGATCAAGCATATGGTAGAGGTCGTTGAGCATATCGATCCCCCTGCTCCCTACATACAAATGCGGCCGCGGGCCTTACGCTCGCAGCCGCATATTTGGGCGTAACGTCTATGCGAAGCGTACCGTCCGCAGCTTTCGCATCTTAGAACGGCGCGTACTCGTCGTACAGGTCCTCGGCCTCGCCGGAAGCATTGACCTGCTCAACGCGGGTAACGCCGGGCACATGCTCCTTCAGGATGCGCTCGATACCCATGGAAAGAGTTAGCGAGCTCATGGGGCAGCCGGCGCAGGCGCCCTGCAGCTCCAACTTGACAACACCCTCGTCGTCGACGCCCACATACTCCATATCGCCGCCATCGGCCTGCAGGTTGGGGCGAATCTCTTCAAGAACCTTCTTAAGCAGCTCTTCGTTAACAGCCACAGGGGCTCCTTTCTCACAATAACGCGGGCACGCCCGCGGACAGGGGCTATGTTACTACAGCCATGTACCCGCTTAGGCGCCAGCCATGCGTGCGGACACGACTTTCACGAGCAGTCAATTTGGGACGGGGCTCTTTTGGCTGTTTTGCCGCCAGCTGGCGTTGGCACGCGCTACTGCCGAGCCTGTCCCCCGGTACCAATCTGGACATCGACGATGACCTGGCGGTAGCTGATGCCGCAGGAGTCGAGAATGCGGCGGCTGATACGGCCGTCATCGGTGTCGGCATATTTATTGTCCAGGTAGACGACCTCGCCCACGCCCACCTGCGCCAGGATCTTGGCGCAGTCGTGGCACGGGAACAGCGTGACGTAAACCGTGGAACCCTCGAGGTCCTTGAGCGAGCCACGGTAGTTGAGCACGGCGTTGGCCTCGGCATGGACCACGTAGTTGTGCTTGTCCTGCAGCGGGTCATCGCTCGTACCCCACGGGAAAAAGTCGTCGTTGAGCGCCGAGGGCGTGCCGTTGTAACCCACCGAAAGGATGCGGTGGTTGGTGCTGGCGATGCACGCTCCCACCTGCGTGTTGGGGTCCTTGCTGCGGCGCTGCGCGGCGATGGCCACGCTCATAAAGAACTCGTCCCAGCTAATAACGTCGCGGCGCTTGCCCGACGCGGTTTGATGAAGATCGTCCGACATGGCAGACACCTCCGCAATCGCAATAGTTTGGCCCATTGTAGCAGGTGAAAGGTAGGGGCGCTTATCCCACCAGCCCCTCGCCCTACGCGCAGCGGGGCTTTTGGTTGATGCGGTAGAGCTCGGCGAGACCCCGCAACGTCAGCGCGTCGTCTACCGTCAGGCTATGGCCGACCAGCGCCGCAAGTGCCTCGGCATCGTCGCCGGTAATGACGATGGGCACATCGCCCTCCCCCGCGGCCTTGGTCGCGCGCATCTCGGCAAGCACCATGTCGAGCATTCCGTCGATGCGGGCTACCTCGCCCAAAACCACACCCGAGCGCATGGCCTCGCGCGTGTTGCGTCCGATGACGTGCGTTGGCGCCGAGGGCTCAACCTGGGGTAGGCGCGCTGCTGCCGCCGAAAGCGAACGGGCGCCGAGGGCCAGGCCTGGCGCGATAACGCCGCCCACAAAGGTACCGTGCACGTCGATGACCTCGATATTGGTCGTCGTGCCCAGGTCAATCACGATGCACGGCGAGCCGTAGACGGCGCGGGCCGCCACGGCATCGGCGATGCGGTCGGGGCCGATCTCGGCCGGATCGTCGTAGTGCACGGGTATGCCGGTCTTAAGTCCCGGCCCCACGGTGAGCACGCGCCCCGTGCAGGTGCGGGAAAGTGCCGCCTTCCACGGGCGCTCGAGCGCCGGGACTACACAGCTCAGCACGGCCGCGGCGGGTGCAAGCACCCCGGGCACACCTGCATCGGCGGCGAGCGCGCCCATGACCTGCATAAGTCGCATGCGCGCTTCGTCGGCCGTAATGCTCGACGGCGTCGTGATCTCGCATGTCGCAAGCGGACATTCCTGCGCCGCGGCCGAATCCTCTGCAAACAGGCCAAAGCGAATGAACGTGTTGCCCACGTCGACCGTCAATATATATGCGCACCCATTAAGCATCGTCGGCGCTCCTTTCGTCTGCCCAGCAGTATATCCCGATGATTATTCTGGGACGGGGATTTAAAAATCATTGCGTACCTGATGATTTTTAAATCCCCGTCCCAGAATAATCATCCTTCGGCTTCGTTTGGGATAGCTAAAAAAGCCCAGTCCCAAATTAACTGCCGTGCCGCTATACTGGTGCGCGGTCGTTTGCGAGTTCACGCGGCGACCCTTGGTAACCCGACTTCCCGCGCCGTATCCGTAACGGCGCTCCCGGGGGAAGCGGATATACGCAAAGGAGTTTTATATGAGCAATCCCTCGAACCGCGCTTCGATGCGCGGGCAACTCACGCTGCGCGGCGTCGTCATCGGCGTCCTTGGCTGCGTGATCATCACGGCAAGCTCGGCCTACACGGCCCTCAAGATGGGTGCACTCCCCTGGCCGATTATTTTCGCTGCCGTCATCTCGCTGTTCTTCCTGAAGCTCATGGGTGACGCCAGCCTCAACGAGGCCAACGTCACCCACACCATCATGTCCGCGGGCGCCATGGTCGCCGGCGGCCTGGCGTTTACCATCCCGGGCGCCTGGATGCTGGGCTATGCCGACCAGATCAGCTGGCTCGACATGTTTATCGTGGCACTCGCCGGCACCATCTTGGGCCTGCTGGCAACGGCGCTCATCCACCGCCACTTTATCGTGGACGCCGCGCTGGAGTTTCCCACCGGCAATGCCGCAGCTCAGACACTGCGCGCCACCGAGGCCGGCGGCAAGACCGGCAAGCAGCTCTTTGGCTCCATGGCCATCGCAGGCATCTACAGCGTGCTTCGCGACGCTCTGGGCGTGGTGCCCAGCATGCTGTGCACGCTCAATATCCCCGGCGTGACCTTTGCCATCTATAACTCGCCCATGCTGCTCTCCATCGGCTTTTTGGTTGGCTTCGCCCCGGTTGCCTTCTGGTTTGCCGGCGCGCTGCTAGGTAACTTTGGCATCATCGTGGGCGGCACCGCTGCCGGTCTATTCGACGTTGTGACTGCGCAGGGCATCGTCAAATCGCTCGGCATGGGCCTCATGATGGGCTTTGGCGTCGCCGTCGTCCTCAAGGACATCCTGCCGCAGGTCGCCGGCATCGCCCGCGGCCTCGCCGCCGACAGCTCCAGCGACACCGACGAGCAGTCGCTCATCTCGGGCTCGCTTAAGCTCGACGCCGGCATCATCGGCCTGGGTACTGCCGCCATCGCCGTGATCGTCGCCATCGCGCTCGACCTTGGCCCCGTCCCGGCCGTCATCGTCACGCTGTTCACCTTTGTCACCACCATCATGAGCGCGCAGAGCTGCGGCCAGACGGGCATCGACCCCATGGAGATCTTCGGCCTCATCGTCATGCTCATCGTGGCTGCCTTCGCACAGATCGCCCAGGTCAAGCTGTTCTTTATCGCCGGCATCGTGGCCGTGGCATGCGGCCTTGCGGGCGACGTCATGAACGACTTTAAGGCCGGCGCCGTGCTGGGCACCAATCCGCGTGCGCAGTGGATCGGCCAGGCCATCGGCGGCATCGTGGGCGCCCTGGTCGCCGCTGCCGTCATGGTCGCGCTTGTCACCGCCTATGGTCCGGATGCTTTCGGCCCCGACAAGAGCTTTGTGGCCGCGCAGGCAAGCGTCGTCGCCACCATGGTCTCGGGCATCCCGAGCGTGCCGTGGTTCGCAGGCGGCTTTATCGCCGGCATCGTCATGTACTGGCTCGGCATTCCGGCCATGATGATCGGCCTGGGCGTGTACCTGCCGTTCTACATGTCACTCACGGCATTCCTGGGCTCCTGTATCAAGCTCGCCTACGACAAGTGGTCCGCCCACCGCGACGCCACAGCTGGTCTTTCTGACGAGGAGATGGCTGCCAAGGACGCCGCCTTCCAGGAACAGGGCTTGGTCGTTGCCAGCGGCCTGCTCGGCGGCGAGTCCATCGTCGGCGTTATCCTGGCGTTTGTCTCCGTGGGCTTAAGCCTGCTGGGCTAAGCTGAGCAGCTGCTCGACAGCAACCATATTGTCTACGATTTGCCCGGTCGGTAGCTTTCGCGGCTACCGACCGGGCTTTTTGATACCAACGCAAAGAAAGGCCGGCGCGCTGCGTATGACAGCGCGCCGGCCTTATCGGTTTAGCTATCGAAGCGTTCCTGCTATGAACCGAAGTTCGTTGCAGAATCTACGCTCGAAACGCTACATCTGCTTGCGGCGACGATCGCCCAGCGTCACACCCGCAGCCACGAGTGTAATACCGCCGATAACGAAGACCTCGCCCGCAAGCGCAGAGTCATCACCGGTCTGGGCGAGCGCGGCAGGCGCGGCCTGTTTCTTGGCAACGGGGGCCTTTGCAGCAGTCTGCGCAACCTGAGGCTTGGCCTGCGGCTCAGCCTTGGGATGATACTTGTCGTACTCGGCCTGCGCGGCAGCCAGGGCATCCTTGGCATCGCCAAGCTCGGCAAGCGCGGCGGCATAGGCGTCGTTGGCATCGGACAGCTTGGCATCGGCATCGCTCAGAGCAGCCTTGAGGCCAGCGGCGGCATCGACGGCGGCCTTATAGCGAGCGTAGGCAGCGTTCAACTTGACCAGCTTCTCGTTGCCCGTCGTGCCCGCGGCAAGGGATGCCTTGTGGTCGACAGCCTCAAGATCGGCCTTGAGTGCCTCGTCGTTGGCAAGCTCGGCCTTGGTCTTGACGATCTCGAGGTTCGCATCGACGACGGCTTCGTTGGCGGCCTCGAGCTGCTTCTGGGCATCGGCGACACCGGCGACGGCAGCGTCATAGGCGGCCTTGGCGTCGTCGACCACCTTCTGAGCGCCGGCGAAGCGCTCGAAGGCCTTGTGTGCGGTGGCAAGCTCGCCCTCGGCGGCCTTAGCCTTCTCCTGTGCGTCGGACAGGGCCTGCGTCTTGGCGGCAACTGCCTGCTTGGCGTCCGAAAGAGCGGTCGCGGCGTGCGCATCTGCGGCCTGAGCCTTGTCAACGTCAGCCTGGGCAGTGTCGTCGGCCTTCTTGGCCTCGCCTAGCGTGCCCTGCTTGTTCGCAAGGTCCGTATTGGCGGCATCGCGCTTGGCGGTAAGGTCCTTGACCGAAGCAGTGGCGTTGTCATACGCCTCATTGGCCTGATCGGACTTTGCCTTGGCGGCATCGCGGGCGCTGCGAGCCTTCGCCTTGTGAGCAGCGGCATCGGCTGCCTTCGTCTTGCTGTCAGCAAGCGCGGCGTTTGCCTTATCGAGAGCTGCCTGGGCAGTAGCGGCCTTGCTCTTGGCGGCATCGAGGTTCTGCTTGAGGGACTCGATGTCGATTCCGCCGAGTGCGTCCTTCGCGGCGTCGTATGCCGTCTTCGCGGCGGCGGTGTCGGACTTAGCCTTCTCGTACTCACCCTTGGCGGTGTTCATGTTCACATCTGCTGCGGTGAAAGCGTCCTGGGCGGCATCCTGCCCGTTTACAGCTGCGAAGTAAGCTTTCCTAGTAGTTCCAAAGTTCTTCTGCGCCTCGGCGAGCTTGCCCTGAAGCTCCTTGAGCTGCGCCTTCTGCGCCTGCGTGCCGCCAGCGTTATAGGCAGAGTCGATGTAGTCGTTCACGAGCTTCTTGAACTCGGAGACAGTGAAATCAGCCTGAGTATCATCAGCGCTGTAATCGAATACGGTTACCTCGGAATCGGTGTTCTTACCGCTACCGGTCGCGATACCGATAGCCACCGTAGCGGAATCGATAATGTTGAGATAGTGCCCGCAGGTGTCTCCTCTTTGATTGCCATTCTTATCTTTTGTACCGTGATACACATCGTAATAGTTTTGGTAGATATAGTACGAATCATAGCGATGAGCCATGAGATCTTTGCCGGCCTCGCTATCCACACCGTACTTTTTAATCCAATTCTCGTAATTAACCTTCTCCTGAGTGTAGAGGCCGGTATAGGGCCATCCGAGAGTGTCCTCAGTCTCGCCGCCGGTATATGCGCCGCCGCCGCCAGCAAGGTTTTCCCCATTGTCGAAGTAACAGTCCGAGTGTCCCCAGATGTTCGATGAATATGATGCATTAAGGGCGGCTGCCACAGTCATGCGGAGGCTGACGCTGAGCGCCGACTGACCGTTCGCCTTGCGGAGGTTGTTCTGGGTGTCGAGATATGTCAGGGCGTTGCGCATCTGCTCCAAGGAAAGCGGGTTGGTGTCGCGAGACATGTCCTGATCGACGTACTGGTCATACCATTCGGCCTTGTCAGCGGCACCGGTCAGCATCGATACGGCGTCCTGGGCGTTCTTTTTCTGCGTGGCTGTGAACTGGCTGCCGTCGCTAATATAGTTCATGAAGCCGAGTATACCTTGGCTGATGACTTCCTGGTCAACGGTCATGTTGGACTTGAGGTCAGCAATCTGCTGCTCAAGAGCCTCAACCTGGACATTAGCAGCGTCATAAGCCTTTTCCGCGGCGTTCGAAGCAGCGCAGGCTGCCTCCCACTCGCTGCGCTTCTGCTTGCGAACTTCGACAAGCTTATCGTACTCCGCCTTCTTGTCGGCCTCGGTCTGCTGGGCCTGCTCGTATGCCGTCTTCGCGGCGTCACGCTTACTGGCCGCGTCCTTGTACTCCTTGTTTGCCGCATCGTATGCAGACTGGGCAGATGCCACAGCAGCGTTGGCGGCGTTGGCCTTCTCCTGCGCGGCAGCGACGGCAGCCTGGGCGGCCTGCAGATTTGTCTGTGCGGTGGCGTCGGCATCCGTCGCGACATTGAGCTCCGCCTGCGCGGTCTTGAGCTCACCAGCAGCAGCTTTCTTGGCGGCCTCAAGCGCACTCAGGTCAACACCCGTACCCGAGACGGCAGCATCGAGCGCGGCCTGCGCCTGGTCGAACTTCTGCTGGGCGTTATCGCGCGCGGTGGTTGCGGCTGCGAGAGCAGCGGCAGTCTCCTGCTTCTTGGCCTGGGCAGTCGTCAAAGCTGCCTCGGTATTCTGCTTTTCCTGCTGGGCGCTGGCCTCGGCAGCCTTGGCCTGGTCCAGATTGTCCTGTGCAGTAGTAACGGCCTTATTGGCGTCATCGAGCTTTGCCTGCGCGTCCTCGACGGCCTTCTTGGCGGCCTCGTACTCGTCCATACCCATGGCCTCGAGCTTGGCCTGGGCATCATCGAGGGCCTTCTTGGCCTCATCCTGCTTTGCCTTGGCGTCCTTGAGCGCCTGGGTCTTATCCTCGACACTCTTGTTGGCCTGTTCGAGCTGATCGTTCAGGTTGCCCAGCTTCTTCTGCTGCTGCTCAGTCTTTTCGACGGCTGCCTTAAGCTCGTCGATCTTCTCCTGAAGCGCGGCTACCTCGGCCTCGTTCTGCTCGGCGGCGTTATCGGTCACGGCCTGCGAGGCCTGATTCTTTTGCTGCTGCGCTTGCTTTTGAGACTGGCCCGCCGCGTCGGCCTTCTTCTGGGCGGCATCGTAGGCGGCCTGAGCGTCCTTGAGCTGCTTTGCCGACTCCTCGGCCAGCTGGGCAGCCGTCTTTACGACCGCTTGGTTACCGGCGGCAACGGTGTTCTCTACAGAACTACCCCCCCCCCTGAACAGAATCGCCGTTACCGGTTGACGGTGCGGCGATTGCCGCCAGCGGCGACATGAGCGGCTGAGCAATGAGGCCCGCCGTCAAAACGGTTGCGACGGCGCGGTTAGCAACGCCCTTGACGTTGACGGCCTTGGCCCGAGGCTCAAAGTGCTGTGGACTGTAGTTTGCCATGGCTTTCTCCCTTTGACACGGATGTATCCATACGCTTCAAAATGTAGGAGCTGATTTTTGAATTCTGTTGCGCAACATTGGTCACCAGCGGATTTTTTGAAATTCGCGCTCTCGTGCTTCACAATTTCGTCACATATGTAGGAGCTGGCGCATCATATTCTTGCGGGATCGAATTGAGCCTGTGATTTGCATTTGCTCCCGCGTCATCCGCCCTATCGGATTCCGCATCCAACAGACACCCCGCCCGCCACGGTGTAGAGTAAGGGCGACGGGCGGGATACGCGGCCCTTGCCAAAACGAGGTGGACATGGAACTCGATAAACAACAGATCAAGCGGCTGCGCGAACGCCATCACCGGCGCCACGGCATCCGCCCTGCCCATAGTGAGGCCATGGAGAACGCCACCCGCTTCCTAAAGCGCGCATTCAACATTCGCGAGGGACGCGCGCCCTATCACGTGATCCGCAAGCGTTTTGTAAACGGGGCGCGTCTGACCGGCTCCCACCTATGCATCCTCATCATCGCCATGTTGATCGCGAGCATCGGCCTCGATATCGATTCGGACATCGCCATCGTGGGCGCCATGCTCATCTGCCCGCTCATGGGCTCGGTTCTTGCCATGGCATACGGCATTGCCACGCTCGACCGCGAGATTACCGTCGAAGCCGTCGCCAGCCTTGCGCTGCAAATGGCCTTTTGCCTGGTCACATCCACGTTGTACTTTAAGCTCTCGCCCCTTGGCACCACCACGGCCGCCATTATCGACAATTCGACACCAACTGTCTGGGACCTCGCTGTCGCGCTCGCCGGCGGCTTTGCAGGCGGCCTGGGCAACTCGCGCGACCAGGAACCCGCCACGCTCATCGCCGGTGTGGCCGTGGCGACCGCGCTCATGCCACCCCTGTGCGCGGCGGGCTACGGCATCGCCATCGCAAGCGGGTCGCTGTTTCTCTCGGCGCTTTACGAGTTTGGCATCAACGTGGTCTTTATCGCACTGGCTGCCGAAGCCGTACTACTTCTATTGCGTGTGCCGCTCAAGCGCGACCTCAACGGCGACGGTATTGTGACTGCTGAGGAAAATGCCGAGGTCGACGAGCTGTCACGCAAGGTGCGCCGCCGCATTATTGTGGGCACGGTGATCTTTGCCATCCCCTGCATCGTTATGACCGCGGGGTCTATTGGCTCGGCGCAGGTCGGCGTGCAGGACGGCTACGGCGTCACCGAGACCACACGCGAGCTTGCCGCGGTGCTGCCGGGCTTTAAGGATTACACCGTCGCCGTCGAGACCTCGGCCACCGAAGGGGACGAGGAAGGCATTGTAGAGCGCGAAATCGTCGCCCACGTGACGACGAGCGAGACACTCGGGGCACACGACCGTCACGTCGCCCGCAAGCTCATTGACCTCAACGTGCCCGAGCTCGATCGCGTGGAGTTTGATGTGAAGTGATGCCGGCGCGGGATGAATGCTCGCACGGACGCAAGCCACGACAAGGCACAGACGCGATACGGACACGAGCAAATTGCGGGGTGCAGTTCACACCCGAGCCCCGCTCGCTGTTTTATTGCCGTGAATCAACTGTCCGCATCGACATCGCCAGACTCCACCGTAAACGCCGGACCGGTACTCACCAGATAAAAACGGGTCACCCTGGTATCTCTAAATAGGTAGAGCAAGCCCTGATCGCGTCGGCGTGACAAGTACGCCACGTGGACCGCACCGAATTCTTCACCGTTTTCCTTCTTTAATATCAGGATGTTGGGGTCATCCGTACGCTTAAACTGCCCGTCTGTGCAGATTCCGTCTTGGTCGACCAGCTGCCATCGACAGTTGTCCTCCTCAAGAAAAGCCAGGGTTTCCCGACTCGTTTTGTCATCCCGATAGTAACCGTCAATGGCAAAGCCTTCGGAAACGCATTCCTGCATATAGGATGTTTCTCGATTTATAGCAAACTGCCCTGCAGCGCCCAGGAGCACAGCCAGGCAAACCACCGCAAGGGTTATCGAAATAACACGGCGATCCATGTTAGCCCAACCGATAGTTGTTTAACGGAGCACAAAACATACCCGGAACCTCCGATATCAGGGCAAACGTCACCTACGGCCTGCCGGCAATCATATGTTTCCAACATCAAACCATATGGTTACAACTCGTTGGAGATAGGTTCCATGAACGGACGATAATTTGCGGCGAACGGCTACATATGTTCATTATCTCAGGGTTCTGGAGGCAATTTTTGGTGCCACCGAGACGTTGTTTTCGGAAGTATGCGGCAAATTCCGGAGCCCTCGAGCACACCCCGGTTTTTCACCAATAAAACCGCAGGTACAAAGCTTGGGCATATCCAGTGTGCTCGGCCTATTCAAATTTTGCCGCATACTTCCGAAATCCGAGTCCGCTGAAGGCGCCTGCAACGCTATTTACGCAACATATGTGCAATAAAAACGGGTGGCAGCCGGTACGGCTACCACCCGTTTGTCTCATATCCAGCACAAAGCAGGCCAGTTACTTCTTAATGCCGCGTCCCAGGCGCTCGGCGACCGATGCCACGGCCTCCTCGCTGGCCGGCCCGCAGCTCACACAGCCGTCATGAGCACGCATCTGGCCGGTGACCTCGTCCATCGCGAGCGGCGCCACCTTCTCGAGCTTAAAGCCCTTACCGGCGCGCATGTTCTCCTTGGCCACACTGATCATGAGCTTAATACGGTTGAGCTGGTTGACCTCGGATGCACCGGGGTCGTAGTCCACCGCGACGATGTTGCTCTCGGGGTGCTGACGGCGCAGCTCCTTGATCACGGCCTTACCCACCACATGGTTAGGCAGGCACGCGAAGGGCTGCGTGCAGATGATGTTGGGCGCGCCATGATCGATCAGGTCGAGCATCTCGGCCGTGAGCAGCCAGCCCTCGCCCATGTTGTTGCACACCGAAAGCACCGTGCGGGCCTTGTCGGCCATGGTGCCGATGCGCTCGGGTGCCTCGAAGCGGCGGGACTTCTCGAGCATCTCCTCCACCGGCGTGCGCATCCAGTCCACAAGCTTGATGAGCGCCTGCATGCCCGCACGCGTCGTGGCAGAGCTGCCTAGCTCGTCTTTTTGCAACTCAGCATTGCTCATGGAGTACAGAAAGAAGTCGAGCAGGCCCGGCACCACGGCCTCGCAGCCCTCGCGCTCGATGACATCGACCACGTGGTTGTTGGCCGTGGGGTGGAACTTGACCAGGATCTCGCCGACCACGCCCACACGTGGCTTGGTGCCCTCGCCCACGAGCGGCATGGTGTCGAACGCGCGGATGGCCTCGCGGCACAGCTTGGTGTAGTTGTGCCTGTTGAACTTAGGCGCCAGCTTGCGGGCGCGCGCCATGTACTCCTCGTAGAGCGCGTTGGCGGCACCGGGCGTAGCCTCGTACGGGCGGCAACGATAGAGCATCTGCATCATCACGTCACCAAAGAGCACCGCGTAGACTGCTTGCTTGAGCAGCGCCGGCGTAATCTTAAAGCCGGGGTTGTCCTCGCCGAGCGCCACGGCCGAAAGCGAGATCACCGGGATCTCGGGGTGGCCGCTCTCGCGCAGGGCCTTGCGGATGAGCGCGATGTAGTTGGTGGCACGGCAGCCGCCGCCGGTCTGGCTGATAACCACGGCCGTCTTGGACAGATCGTACCTGCCGCTCTCGATGGCCTCCATAATCTGGCCCGTTACCAGGATCGACGGGTAGCAAATGTCATTGTTCACGTAGCGCAGGCCGGCCTCGACGGCATCGTGATCGGTCGAGGGCAGCAGCTCCAAGTTGTAGCCGGCACCGCGGAACACCTCTTTGACCAGGTCAAAGTGGATCGGCGCCATCTGCGGGCACAGGATGGTGTAGCCCTCCTCGCGCATCTGCTCGGTAAAGGGCACCTTGGGCCACGCGGTCGAGGCGCTTTCACGCTGCGCCTCGAACGTGTACTTGCGGCTCGCGAACGCGGGGGCATCCTTGGAGGGAGCCACCGGCGCGGCATCGCCCTGCTCGTAGGCCTCGCCCGCGGCCGTGGCCTCGGCCAGGCGCTCGGCCTCCTGGTCCTTAAGCGCGGCCATGAGCGAGCGGATGCGGATGCGCGCGGCACCCAGGTTGGATACCTCGTCGATCTTGAGCACGGTGTAGATCTTGCCGCTGGCTTCCAGAATCTCCTGCACCTGATCGGTGGTCAGGGCGTCCAGACCGCAGCCGAAAGAGTTGAGCTGGATCAGGTCCAGGTCGTTGCGCATCGTCACAAAACGGGCGACGGCGTACAGGCGGCTGTGGTACATCCACTGGTCGACGACGCGGATGGGGCGCTCGGGCTTCACGAGATGCGCGAGCGAATCCTCGGTAAAGACAGCAAAGCCAAAGCTCGAGATAAGCTCAGGCAGGGCGTGGTTGATCTCGGGGTCGTTATGGTAGGGGCGGCCGGCGAGCACAATGCCATGGCCACCGTGGTCCTCGACCCACTTAAGGGCCTCCTCGCCCATGGTCTGGATGTCCTCGTGGAAACGCGCGTCGGCCTCAAAGGCGGCGTTGACGGCGGCATCGACCTCGGAGCGCGTGATCTTGGGTCCACGCACGCGACCGCGACCGGCTTGCGCATCGGCCACACGGTCGACGGCGAGCACCTGGTACAGACGGCGCTTGAGCTCGGTCTTATCGTGATAGGGCACAAACGGGTACAGGAACTCGATGTTCTGCTCGCGGATCTCGTCGATGTTGAGCGCCAGCGCCGTGGGATAGCTCATGACGATGGGGCAGTTGTAGCAGTTACCGGCGGTCGGGTCCTCCTTGCGCTCCCAGCGCACGCACGGCATCCAGATAAAGTCGACGTCACGGTCGATGAGGTTCATCACATGGCCGTGGCTCATCTTTGCCGGGTAGCACACGCTCTCGGACGGCATGGACTCGATGCCCGCCTGGTAGGTCTTCTTGCTCGACTGGTCGGACAGCTGCACGCTAAAGCCCAAGCGCGTAAAGAACGCATGCCAGAAGGGGTAGTTCTCGTACATGTTGAGCGCGCGCGGGATGCCGACGGTACCACGCGGGGCCTCGTCGGGGCTCAGTACCTCGCGGTCAAAGAGCAGCTCGTTTTTCTTTTTGAAGAGGTTGGGTGCCTCGGTCTTCTGCTTTTTGTGGCCGGCGCCCTTCTCGCAGCGGTTGCCGGTGATAAAGCGCCTGCCGCCGCCAAAGTCGTTGACGGTAAGCTGGCAGTTGTTAGAGCAACGGCCGCAGCGGACGTGCTTTTGCGTCACAGTGAGGTGCGCGATGTCCTCGGCCGAGAGGATGGTCGAGGTGCCGTCGGCGCCGGCGCGATCGCGGGCGAGCAGGGCCGCACCATAGGCGCCCATGCATCCGGCGATGTCGGGGCGCACGGCGTGCACGCCGGTGAGCTGCTCAAATGCACGCAGCGTGGCGTCGGACATAAAGGTGCCGCCCTGGACGATCACCTGGCTGCCGATCTCCTTGGGGTCGCGCAGCTTAATGACCTTGAACAGGGCATTCTTGATGACGGAATAAGACAGGCCGGCCGCGATGTCGCCCACCGTGGCGCCTTCCTTTTGCGCCTGCTTGACGCGCGAGTTCATAAAGACCGTGCAGCGGCTGCCCAGGTCGACGGGGGCCTTGGCATGGATGGCGGCATCGGCGAACGCGCGCACGTCCATGTTCATAGAGACGGCGAAACTCTCGATAAAGCTACCGCAACCCGACGAACAGGCCTCGTTGAGCATGATGTGCTCAATCACGCCGTCCTTGACGCGCAGGCACTTCATGTCCTGGCCGCCGATGTCCAGGATAAACTCGACGCCGGGCAGGAATGCCTTGGCGCCGCGCAGGTGCGCGACGGTCTCGATCTCGCCGGAATCGGCCTTGAGGGCCTCGATGAGCAGCGCCTCGCCGTAGCCCGTGGTGGTCACGTGGCCGATGGTGCAGCCGGCAGGGATGTGATTGTAGAAATCGGCCATGATGACCTTGGCCGTGCCCAGGATGTCGCCGTTGTTGTTGCCGTACCAGGTGTGCAACAGCTGGCCGTCCTCGCCCACGAGCGCGGCCTTCATGGTAGTGGAGCCGGCGTCGATGCCGATGAACACGCGGCCGGTGTAGCCGTCGAGCTTACCCTTGGGGACGACTTCCTGGTCGTGGCGGTTCTTGAACTCGGCAAAGTCCTCGTCGGTGGCAAAGAGCGGATCCAGGCGCTCGACCTCGGCACCCTGCGTGTCACCCAGGCTGTCGATGGCCTCGATAAGCTGCGGGAACGTGCTGAGCTTGTTGGACTCGTGCGCCATGGCAGCGCCGCTCGCCACAAACAGGTGGGCGTTTTGGGGCACAATGCGGTGCTCCTCGTCCAGGTTGAGCGTGAGGTAGAAGCGGTGGCGCAACTCGGAGAGATACTGCAGCGGGCCGCCCAGGAAGGCGACGTTACCGCGAATGGGACGGCCGCACGCCAGGCCCGAGATGGTCTGGGTCACGACGGCCTGGAAGATGGAAGCGGCGACGTCCTCGGGGCGGGCGCCCTCGTTGAGGAGCGGCTGCACGTCGGTCTTGGCAAAGACGCCGCAACGGCTGGCGATGGGATAGATGGTGGTGGCGTTGGCCGCGAGCTCGTTGAGGCCGCTCGCGTCGGTGTGCAGCAGAGTGGCCATCTGATCGATGAACGCGCCCGTGCCGCCGGCGCAGGTGCCGTTCATGCGCTGCTCGATGCCGTTGTCAAAGTAGATGATCTTGGCGTCCTCACCGCCCAGCTCGATGGCGACATCGGTGGCCGGGATAAGGGTCTCGACGGCGCGTTTGCTGGCGATGACCTCCTGGACAAACTCCAAGTCGAGCCACTGGGACAGCAGCAGACCGCCCGAGCCGGTGATGGCGCAGGTCATCTGGGCCGTCGGCAGCACAGTCGCGGCGCCCTCGAACAGATCGCGGGCGCAGGCACGGACGTCGGTGTGGTGGCGCTGGTACTTGGCGTAGACGATCTGGTTGTCATCGTTGAGCACGGCAAGCTTGACGGTGGTGGAGCCCACGTCGATGCCCAGGTGCAGGTTGCCGCGGGCGGCCTCGGGGTTGAAGATCGCGCCTTCGGGGGCGTGGGCGGCGGTGGCGGTTACGGACTCGGCAACGTTGGGCGTGGCTGCGTCAGCGGTGAGCGTCTCCCCTGCCGCGTTCTTGGCATCGGCAACTGCCTCGGCAACTTTCTCGGCAGCCGCGGTCGCGGCCTTCTGCGCGGCGTCCACCACGGCGGGCGCGGCCTCGCGTGCGGCAGCGACCATACGATCCTTGATGCCCTCGACGAGTTTGCTCATTGTCTCTCCTCTTAGTTGTTGGACTCGACGGTTGCGGCGGTGTCGGCCGCGTCCTCGAGCTGCAAGTTCAATAGCTTCATGCCGTATTCCGGCACGTTGATATCGATGGGTTGGCCATACAGGTCACCAGGGCGCACAAAAGCGAGCACCGTCATAATGCGCGCCATGGCCTCGGGCGATTCGGTGAGCCCACGCTCAAACCAGCGCTGAATCATGCCGACCTCGGCGCTCACGACGTAGGTGACGTAGTAGTCAAAGAACGTGCCCAGCGCCAGGCCCAAAATGCCCGTCTGCGCACGCGGCACCACAGCCTCACGCGCGGTGTCGATGATCCTTTTAATGAAGGCCTGGTCGCCGCCCGGACCCAGCAGCGCACCGATTAAGTCGCGGTTGGCCGCAAGATAGCGCAGCAGTTCAACCGAACCGGGCGCCGGCTCGAGTTCATCGATGTTGTGGTAGAGATCGGGCAGCTGAGCTGCGGTGATGAGCTCAATGCGTTCACGGATCTCGGCCAGCAAGCCGTCCTCGATTTGATTGATGAAGTCGGGGATATCGCGGTAGTGCGAATAGAACGTGCGGCGCGTAAGGCCGGCGCGCTCGGTGAGCGACGCGACATTAATGCGCGAAAGGTCGCCGCTTTCGGCAAGCTCGCTGGCAAGTGCCTGGCGAAGGGCACGCTGCGAGCGAAGGGACCGGCGATCGCATTTCTCGAGCTGGGACAAGCGTCCTCCTTGTTACTCAGCCTGTGCGCTATTGCACAGTGCGAGTATTATTGCACACCGTGTGCATCAACACGTAAAGGCAATATTTGGAATGTGACGAGGGGGCAGTCCCTTTGTCACATTATTCGATGATGGTGCGGGAGCTCTGCTTATGCATGGTGGCGAGCATGTGTTTGGGGACGGCGTGGACCATGCAGCTGCCGATAGTTGCGCTCGCGGCGACCTTGGCTGCATCGCTAGCGTTTTTGGTCGCGTAGCTGTGGCGGAAACGCTTGAGCATGGCGATGTCGTTTCCGCCGTCGCCATAAACCGCGACCTCGTCCTCGGCAATGCCGTAGTAGCCCGCCAGCCAGGCCACACTCTCGCCCTTGTTACACGCCACGTCCGTGATCTCGAACATCACCGGATCGAACGGCGCGTTGACCACACGGTCCGAGCGCTCGGCAAGATACGCCTTAAGGTCGCGCTCCAGCTCGGGCGAGGTCACGCGACAATTGATCTTGCATACATCGTGGCGCAGGATGTCACCGATCGACTGGTCGAAATACTGCTCCTCGTGATACCCGCCGCGCGCACGCATGCCGCGCATCACGATGCGCTTGATGGGACTGTCCTTTTTAAAGCCCGCCTGATGCATCTCGAACGAACCGCTCGAGTACATGCCATCGGGCGTGGAACAATCAAAGCAAATGTCCGGGAACGCCTTGAGCAGTTCCTCAGTGACCTGCGGATCGATGGTCCAAGTCTTGAGCACCTCGCCATGGCTGTCGCGCACGATGGATCCATTGGAGCAGCAGGCGTCAAGCGCCAAGCCCGTAAAGCCATGCTCGCCGATCGGCAACGTCGAGCGTCCAGTCGCGGGAACCACGTGCAGGCCAGCCACAGCCAGCTCGCGAATGGCGCGGCGGATGGTCCCATCCGCCTCGTGCAGGGCGTTCAGCAGCGTTCCGTCTAAGTCACTCGCGAACATCTTGATCATGGACATGCCTCTCCTTCGTCTGCCCGATATTGTAGACGAAGGAGAGGCATGTCCAAACAATGCCGTCCCGGCGCGGCGTACCACCGCCTTCACAAATTCACGGTGCCCCAGCGCGTTAAGACAATCGCCGCAATCGATTTTTCAGCCGATAAAACAGAGCCGTCGTCAACGTCAGCACCGCCAACATGGCTGCGAATACAATCGCCGGTGTCCATCGATCATATGCAACCCCGTACGTCAATTGGCCGATAGGTATTGCGCAGGAAAGGACCATGTAAACGACCGAAAGCACTTTTCCGCAGAGCTCAGTCGGCGCTGCCCGCTGAACAAACGCGATGATTTCAACCGACGCAATGCTCGCCCACACCATGACCCATGCCGAACCAACCACAAACACGGTGAGCATGCATGCATCTGCGCCGAACAGTAGCGTGACAATGATCGGTGCGACTCCAAAACAGATCATCGCAACATATCGACATATGCCATTGAAAGAAAAACGATGCGGCCAAATGCCGACCAAGCCACTGCCGGCAAGACCACCCAAGCCCATAGCCACCTCAACTATCCCAACGCAGGACGATTGCATGCCGAGATGCTTTGTAACAATAATGGGAGCGCCAATCATTAGCCCAACCAACGCAAGGTTCAAAACTGCCGCAAGCAAAATCACAGCGACCAATAATGCATTTTGCAACAGATACCGAATCGACTCCCGAAAATCGTTTCGGCATGTCGTACGAGTCGCGCCGTCTCCCATCGTTTCAAATGAGGCATTTTGCTTGAGCGCGCCCCCAAACAAGAGAGCTGAAATCGCAAACGCCACCGACGCGGTTGTGCAAAGAGCATCGATGCCAAAGTACCCATAGACTGCCGTCCCGACCACAGGGCCCAAGATATTGCTCACCATGGTCATCTGCGAAACCAATGCAGTGGCCCGCTCAACCTTCTCTTCACCCGCCATGCGCACCGTCTCAATTTGGAGCATTGGCTTCAGCAGCGATTGAGAACCATATTGAACACAAAGTATCGCTACTACGACGACCGCAAGAGGCAATGAGTGCTTCATGGGGATAGACAGCAGTGATGCAGTCATCAGAGCAATGCCGAGGGACACGAGGACCTCGCGATGTCTTCCCCTATCCGCCAAGATTCCGCCAACCGGAGTTGCAAGTACGCCGGGTATGAACGCTATCGCCGCGACGACGCCATATAACGTTGACGATCCACTGCGATCGAACAAGTAAAGTGGATACGCAAAGCACAGCGCCGACAGCATCGAATACGTGCACAGCTGCGCAACCAGAAGTTCCGCGAGCCTGATTGACCGCACTGTTTTTGATTTCAACGAGACACCGACGTCTCTCAGCCCAGCCATAAGCCCACCCCCTATACATACCACTAGTATGTATTTAATGACTTGAAAAGGGCAGCCGTGGCTACCCTCACAAATCAATTACATACCGTTGGTATCTATATTACCACCCGGCGCGGTCCCATACGCCCCAAATCTGCGCCGTTGTCTGAAGCACTTCATTACCCAAATCGAGCCCCACCGCGGCAGCCATCTGCGCCAAACATTGTGCGCGAGCGAGCATTCGCTCCTTGGGCTCGAGCGGACGGAACAATGGCAGCAGCCAAAGATTCGCCAACAACGATACGGCCTCCGCCGCTTCGCGCGGGCATTCGCACGCAATGGAGCCGTCGGCGATGCCCTCCTCGATCACTGGCAAGAGACAGCCATCGGCCGACTCGTCAAATGAGCCCTGGTACTGCATCGCCAGTAGGCGCGAGCTTTTTACCGGATCTGCTGCAGGACGCATACGTGCCCATAGCTCAATTTGTGGAACAACGGACTCGGGAGCGTACAGTCGCTTGAGCTTTTGGGCTCCGGTCATATTACCGACGCCAAGCATCGAGCGGCGGTGCTCAACAATCGGAGTCATCGCCCGATCAAACGCGGCGTTGAAAATCTCTTCTTTGCTCTTGAAGTGATGATAGACAGCGCCCTTGGTCATGCCGTCGAGACGGTCAACGATATCTTGAATACTCGTCCCCTCATAACCCTGTGCGCAGAATAGCTCCAGTGCCGCGTCGAGAATCTTCGCGACCGTCTCCTCGGGATATTTATTGCGACCCATAATCCGCCCATCCGCAACGCAAGCCTTGTGCCTCATTGCAGCATTTTAACGTTGCGGATGGCAGACGGTCGATTCTACACCGCGGCGGGGCCATGTTCGCCGGTGCGAATGCGGATGACTTCCTCGACCGGCTCGACCCAGATCTTGCCGTCGCCGACGGCGCCGGTGCGGGCGGCATTGCAGATGATGTCGACAATTCCGTCGACATGTTCATCGGCGCAGATGAGGGTGAACTGCACCTTGGGGATGGTATTGACGAGCAGTTCGTTGCCGCGCACGTATTCCTTCCAGCCATGCTGTGCACCGCAGCCCTGCACCTGGTTGATAGTCATACCGCGAACATCAGCAGCAAACAGCGCATCTTTGAGAACCTCAAGCTTCTCAGCACGAACGATCGCCGTAATTTTCTTCATAGTGAATTCCTCTCAATAATCAACGTATCCCTTTACATGAGACGCGGGTTTCCCAGGTGCCGTAAACCAACCTCAGAGATCAAAAAAGTTCAACTGACTGGTCTTAGCAGGTTTCCCAAGTGCCGCAGATTGCCGTGAAAGAGGAGCGAAGCGTACTTAAGTACGTGAGCGACGATTGAACGGCAAGGTGCGGTGCTTGGGGAAGCTGCTAATCGAGTCCGGAGAATGAGGGGTATGCGCTCTCGCCGTGCTGACTCGCATCCAGGCCCAGCGCCTCGTCGGCCTCGTCCACGCGCAGGCTACCGTGGAACAGCGCCTTGACCACCGCGGCGATCACCAAGTCGAGCATCAGCACAATAACGACCGTCACCACAATGCCCAGAACCTGCGAGACAAGCAGCGACACGTCGCCCGTGTAGAACAGGCCGCCCTTACCGGTCCACGAGAGCTCCGGCACGCAGAACAGGCCCGTGAGCACACCGCCCAAGATGCCGCCGATACCGTGGCAACCGAACGCGTCGAGCGCATCGTCGTAGCCGAACTTGGTCTTAAGATGGCTGATGGCCAGATAGCAGACGGGCGATACGATCAGGCCCATGACCAGCGCCGCCCACGGCTCGACAAAGCCCGCACCCGGCGTAACCACCACAAGGCCCGCAACCAAACCGGTGCTAGCACCCACCAGCGTGGGACGATCGGTGTGCACGCGCTCGACGACAAGCCACGAGACCATGCCCGCCGCGCTGGCCGTCACGGTGTTGAGGATGGCGAGTGCCGCCACGGCGTCGGCCTTAAACTCGCTGCCGCCGTTAAAGCCAAACCAACCAAACCAAAGTAGACCGGCGCCCAGCGCCACAAACGGCACGTTATGCGGACGGTAGCTCACCATGCCAAAGCCGCGACGACGGCCGAGCATTAAGCAGAGAATCAGGCCCGTGAGACCGGACGAAATGTGTACCACGTCGCCGCCGGCAAAGTCGAGCGCGCCGATGATGTCGCCGATAAAGGAACCATCGCCGCCCCAAACCATGTGGGCGAGCGGCGCATAGACCACGAGCAGCCAAATGCCCAGGAAGGCCGTCATGGCACCAAACTTAACGCGGCCTGCCAGACTGCCCGTAACGATAGCGGCGGTGATCATGGCAAACGCCATCTGGAAGGCGATGTTGATGATCTGAGGGTAGACGGCACCATCCGCAGCATTGCCCTCGGCCGCCTGCAGCACCTGGTTGAGCACCGGCAGGCACAGCAACTGGTCAAAGCCGCCAATAAACGGGCTAGAACCGTCGCCACCGTAGGCCAGCGACCAGCCGGCAACAATCCACAGCACACCAACCAGGCCAATGGCGCCAAAGCACATAAGCATGGTGTTGATGACATTTTTGCGCCTGGACAGGCCGCCATAGAAAAACGCCAGACCCGGTGTCATTAAAAACACGAGCATGGTGCAGATGAGCATAAACGTTGTCGATCCCGTATCGTACATTCGCTCCCCCTTGGTCGCATGAACGTTGTCGGCGCTCATGATGCGGCCGAGGGGCAACTGGTGTAGACCAGATACGGCGTTGTTAAACGCTGCGTTGTCGAATGGAAACGGCACCGCAATCTTGGAAACGGCGCGGCAACGGACGCGAAACGAACGGGAAACGTGCGAACGAGAAGGGCGCGCTTGGCTCCGCTCTGGCTAGCGCCGGAACAGCTCGCGGGCTCGGTCGCGGAGGTCGGTAGCTCGAATGACACCCTCGTAACGATTGATGCACAGACGCGGGAAGGCGTTAAAGAAGCGTAGGTCGCGGCGGCTGAGTGACACGCTCGGTACCGGGCGGCTCATGCGCTTGCCGGCAAGGCGACGACCGAGCGACGGACGCGGCATACTCGGCGCGGCATCGGCCACGCGGCGGGCAGCGAGCGCCAGGCCGCGAGCACCATCCGAGATAAACGTCGGCATCGAAGTCTTCTCGCGCAGGGCATCGAGCGCCGCGTCGCCCAGCTCGGCCAGCCAAGCGTTAACGGCGCGACCGCGGATATGCGTCTGCGCCACCGAGTCAATCGCCGAATCGGGAATACGTTCGAGCATAGAGTCGGAGGCGTCGGCAAGCGACTCATTGATGCGGTCGGCAAGGTCGGCACGCACACGCTCAAGCTGATCGGACAGACGCCGCCAGCTCGCCAACGAGCACACCGCATCGACCATCATCGCGACCGCGACGATAAAGGCGGCCAAGCGCACGATTAGCACCGGCAGATGGCCAAGCAGCCCCAGCAATGCCGGCTCCACTAAACGGCAAATACACAACGCACCCAAGCCAAACGCGCAGGCCCAGTACAGGCAGATGCGTCCGTGCAGGTTAAACGGCAGATGCGAGTAATCCCAAAACCGGGCACCCGTCGTTTTTTCCAACAGCACGCCCACGCTATATTCGATCACGCTGCATACGAGCGCGGCAGCGACAAACTGGCTCGAGGCGTCTGGGATTCCACGCAGCAGCAACCAGCACGCAATGCCGCCCGCACCGTAGATGGGACAACACGGCCCTAGCAAAAAGCCGCTGTTGGCAAAGCGTCCGTGGTTGAGCATGGCGCAGACTGTCGACTCCCATACCCAGCCGCAAAAACCGTAGAAGGCAAACGAGAGTACCAGCGCCGAGAGCGGACAGGCGGCAAGCGTCGCGCCGTCAAATGCCATGTCGATCGCGGTTCCCACCGTCTACCCACTCCTCTTTTCGTTCGATTCTTTGCTCGAGCCGTCACTCGGGCCCTCGTTCAAATCGTTCGCGCCGCCTTTGCGCGGCAGACGGCCGGCAATCGTCTCGCGCAGTGCGCACCATTTATCCGCCAGGCACACAATCCATGCCTCACGACACGTCGGCGGCACCGGTACCAGCGGAAACATATGCCGTACGATAATATTCCGCTCGCGCGGCGTCAGCTCAAAATCTTCCTCCGCACGCGCCAAGGCAAAAAACGGGTGACGAAAGCCATGCAGTCGATGGCTTGGGTCGGGATCGTGCCAGTCATAGAGAAAGTAATCGTGCAGCAGGGCCCCGCGCAGCAGCGATAAGCGGTCGACGGAGATACCGACGCGGCCCAGGCGCTCGGCAAAGGACAGACTTGCCCGCGCTACCGAGGTCACATGCGTATAGACCGTCACATCGCCATGTTGGATAAACTCATGCATCAGGTCCAAGCGGCCCGCCTGGGCAAGCTGACGGGCGGCATCGTCGACCTCGCGCGCGATTTTCTCGGCACGAACGGTATCGGACATGCGGCCTCCTTCCGGCGGCGCTCGGCGGCAAGCCGCGGCCTGCGCGCAATGAATAAAATCATCATCGAATTTACCAGTATGGCATCGGACAAAACGTTTTGCCCCACCAGTTGGCGAATTACCGCGCCGCCGTCACATATCAAACGCCAAAATGTGCGAGACTGTCTTGTGCAATTGTGCCGGCCGAGGGAGTGCCGGCGCACGATTCGCATGGAGTAACCCACAACGATGCTGCTTACGCAAACGACAACGCCCGAGGACGTCAAGGCTCTCGATCGCGCCGAGCTTCCGCTGCTCTGCGGCGAGATCCGCCACGCCATCCTCGAAAGCTCCGCCGCCGTCGGCGGGCACGTTGCCCCCAACCTGGGCGTCGTTGAGCTTACGGTTGCGCTCCATCGCGTGTTTAACTCCCCCACCGACATAATTGTCTTTGACGTGTCGCACCAGACCTATGCCCACAAGGCGCTGACTGGGCGCGCGTACACCTATATCGACCCGGCACGCTACGGCGAGGCCTCTGGCTTTGCCAATCCCGACGAGTCCGAACACGACCTGTTCGCCATGGGCCACACCTCCACATCGGTGAGCCTGGGCTGCGGCTTGGCGCACGCTCGTGACCTGGCGGGCGATGCGTACAACGTCATCACCATCATTGGCGACGGTTCGCTTTCGGGCGGTCTGGCGTTTGAGGGCTTTAACAATGCCGCCGAGCTCGACAGCAACCTGATCATCATCGTCAACGATAACGACCAGTCCATTGCCGAGAACCATGGCGGCCTGTATCGCAATCTGGCCGAGCTGCGCGCCAGCAACGGCACCTGTGAGCGCAACGTTTTCCGCGCGATGGGGCTCGACTACCGCTATCTGGACGCCGGTAACGATGTGTTGGCCCTGGTCGACGCGCTGCAGGAACTGCGCAATATCGATCATCCCATCGTGCTGCACGTCTCCACCGCCAAGGGCAAGGGCTTTGAGCCGGCCCAGAACGACCCCGAACGCTGGCATCACGTGGGTCCGTTTGACATGGCAACTGGACGCAAGCTCTGCCCGGGCCATCCGAGCGAGCCTGCGCCGCGCACCTATGCCGACATTACGGGCGAGGCGCTCAGCGCCGCCATCGAGCGCGATTCGCAGGTCGTGGGCATCACGGCCGCCACGCCCTACATCATGGGCTTTACACCCGAGCTTCGCGCTGCCGCCGGCAAACAGTTCGTCGATGTGGGCATTGCCGAGGAGCACGCCGTGACCTTTGCCACCGCGCTTGCGCGCTCGGGCGCCAAGCCGGTCTTTGGCGTGTACGGTACGTTCTTGCAGCGTGCCTATGACGAGCTGTGGCACGACCTGTGCCTCAACGACGCCCCGGCGACCATCCTTGTATTCGGCGCGTCGATCTTTGGCACCACATCCGAGACGCATCTTTCGTTCTTTGATATTTCCATGCTGGGCGCTCTTCCCAACATGCGCTACCTGGCGCCGGCCTGCATGGAGGAATATCTATCCATGCTGAGCTGGTCGCTCGACCATCGCGAGCATCCTGTGGCGATTCGCCTGCCCGGCATTGGCCTGGTAAGCCGCCCCGACTTGGCGCCTGCCGAGAACGCCGATTACGGTGTCGCGCGCTACAACGTGGTGCGCCAGGGCCGCGACGTGGCCGTGCTCGCGCTCGGCGATTTCTTTGAGCTGGGCAAGCGTGTGGCAAACCGCTTGGCAGCCGAATACGGTATCGAGGCCACGCTCGTCAACCCTCGCTTTGCAACCGAGCTTGACCGCGAGTTCCTCGACAGCCTTGCCACCGAGCATCGCGTTGTCGTCACCCTCGAGGACGGCATCTTGGACGGCGGTTGGGGCGAACGCGTCGCGTGCTACTTGGCCTGCACGCCCGTGCGCACGCGCACCTTCGGCATCGCCAAGGGCTTCCCCGACCGCTACGACCCCAACGAGCTGCTCGCTCAGAACGGCATGACGGTCGAGAACATGGCCGCCGAGGCCGTAAGGCTACTCAACGAGTAAAAAACCTCCGCAAGGGAAGCACCCCTGCGGAGGTTTTTATTTTCGCGGCGCGATTATCTCAATCTGTAACATCTATGGCCCGAATTCCCGTCTAACTGTTACAGGTCTAGACAAGACGTCTTAGTCCCTGACGTTTGTCTCAATCTGTAACAGATAGAGACCTTTTGTCCGTCCAGATGTTACAGATTGAGACATTCGAATCCCATTAAGGAGATAATCTCAATCTGTAACAGCTAGAACCCATTTCCTCGTCTACCTGTTACAGATTGAGACAAAGCAGCGAGGCAGGCCACCACATCTGCAAGAACCACCACAAAGGTGCCTGTCCCTTTTTGGTAGGAAGAATTACCCATAAGGTAAGTATGTTTCTGAGTTATTTCGTGTTGACCCATCTGAGCGGGATAGGGTATAACTCTACTCAACCGCTAGGGATTTTATTGAGAAAGGTGTTCTACCATGAGCAAGAACCTCTCCCAGCAGGTCGTTCTCGACCGCCGCGGCTTTGTCGCCGCCACCTTCGCAACCGTCGCCGGCCTTGGTCTTGCCGGCTGCTCTGACACCAGCGCCGAGGCTGACAAGGGTTCCGCCGCTGGCTCCTCCAAGAGCTCCGAAGATACCGAGGCTTCCACCATACTCGATGCCAAGGCATTCGACAAACTCGTCGACAACGGCCCCAAGGCCGATGACGACGCCATCGCCGCCAGCACCTGGGCCACGGCCGTCAAAGACGCCGGTGTCTTTAAGATCGGTGGCGTTCAGACCTCCACACTTTTCTCCCTCCTCAACGAGAAAGACGGTCAGACCCGCGGCTTCGATGCCGGTATCGCACAGCTCCTGTCCAACTACATTCTGGGCGAGAACAAGGTCGAGATCACGCAGGTGACCTCGGACACGCGCGAGTCCGTCCTGCAGAACGGCCAGGTCGACGCCGTCTTTGCCACCTACACCATCACTGACGAGCGCAAGAAGCTCGTCTCCTTTGCCGGTCCCTATTACTACACGCAGCAGGCCATCCTGGTGCTCGCCGATAACGACGACATCAAGAGCGTCGACGACCTGGCCGACAAGAACGTCGCCGTCCAGTCCGGCTCCAACGGCCCCGCCATCCTGGAGGAGTTCGCTCCCAAGGCCAGCCAGCAGGAGTTCAAGACCGACGAGGAGGCCCGCCAGGCACTCCAGCAGGGTCGCGTTGACGCCTACGTCATCGACAACAACATGCAGCAGAGCGCCCTAGTCCGCGAGCCCGGTAAGTATAAGATCGCCGGCAAGCCCTTCGGCAGCAAGGAGCCCTATGGCATCGGCCTGCCGCTCGATTCCGACGGCGTCGCCTTCGTCAACGACTTCCTTAAGAAGATTGAGGACGACGGCACCTGGACCGAGCTGTGGCAGATCTGCATCGGTGACCGCACGGGTGACACCAATGTTCCCGAGCTGCCCGAGATCGGCGCCTAGGCAACGCGCCTAGTAACGGCCGCAACGAAACCATACGGAAACGCACGGTGCGCTTTATTGCGCTAAACTGTTTCTTCACTGAGTTGTCGGGGCTTCCGTACACACGGGAGCCCCTTTCCTTATCGGCGGGAGGTCCGCATGAGTCTCTCCGAGCTCTGGTCGCTCTATGGCCAGAACTACATTGACGCGCTGCTAGCAACCTGGGGCATGACGCTTGAGTCGTTTGCCATCGCCATGGTGCTGGCCGTCGCCGTCACCGTGATGCGCGTGTCGCCGCTCAAGCCGCTGCGCGTCTTTGGCGACCTGTATGTCCAGGTCTTCCGTAACATCCCCGGCATCGCGCTGCTCATTATCGTCGTCTACGCGCTGCCGCCGCTCAAGGTCGTCCTGCCCTACCGCACCTGCGTCATCGTCGCCACAGTGCTCTTGGGTTCTGCCTTTGGCTCCGAGAACTTTATGAGCGGCATCAACACCGTCGGTGTCGGCCAGGTGGAAGCCGCCCGCTCGCTGGGCATGAGCTTCAGCCGTATCCTCGCCAAGATCGTGATTCCGCAGGCGCTGCGCTCGAGCGTGCTGCCCATGACCAACCTCTTTATCGCCGTCATGCTCACCACCGCGCTCGGCAGTCAGGTGCCGCTTAAACCGCAGGAGCTCACCGGCGTGGTGAGCTACATCAACACGCGCTCGCTCGGCGGCGTCGCCGCGTTCTTTATCTCGGCGCTCGGCTACCTGGGCACGGCCTTTGTGGTGAGCCACATTGGCAACTATATCGATAAGAAGGTGAGGATCCTCCGATGAGCAAGCACTCCACCTCCGCGCTCACCATGCGCGATGCGCTCTACGAGGCTCCCGGCCCCAAGATGCGCGCCAAGATTCGCGTCGGCACCGCCATCTCACTTGTTGCCGTGGCCGCGCTCATCGCTCTGGTACTGCAGCGCTTTTATGTGACCGGCCAGCTTTCGGTCCATTACTGGTACTTCTTTACGCACCTCACCACCTGGAAGTTCCTGCTTGCCGGTTTTGAGGGCACGGTAAAGGTCGCGCTCACCGCCGGCGCCATCGCGCTGGTACTGGGCTTAGCCCTCATGCTCGGCCGTACCAGCGACATCAAGCCGCTGCAGCTGGTCTGCCGCGTGCTCACCGATTTCTTCCGTGGCGTGCCGAGCCTGCTGTTCATCTACTTCTTCTTTTTGGTGCTGCCTCAGTACAAGATTTCACTGCCGTCGTTTTGGATGCTCACGCTTCCCGTCGCGCTCGCTGCAGCCGGCGTACTTGCCGAGATCTTCCGCGCAGGCGTCAACGCCGTGCCGCGTGGTCAGGTCGAGGCAGCCCAGGCGCTCGGTCTCTCCAAGGCCAAAATCACCTTTAAAATCGTATTGCCCCAGGCGATTCGGTTTATCATTCCGTCGTTGATTTCGCAGCTCGTGGTCGTAGTCAAAGACACCACCGTCGCCTATGTGGTGAGCTACCCCGACCTCATGCAAAATGCCCGCGTGCTCATCACCAACTACGACGCGCTCGTATCGGTCTATCTGGTGATCGCGGTCATCTACATCCTCATCAACGTCGCGATCAACAAGGCCGCTGTCTACGTTTCGCACAAGACCGGCGCGACCATCATCCGCTAACGCTTTACCATTTCGAGTCATAAGGAGCCGAGCACCATGGCACAGAGCACCTCTTCCACCGGCAATCAGCCGCTGATCGAGCTCAGGCACGTCGATAAGCACTACGGCGACCTGCACGTTCTCAACGACATCAATCTCTCGGTCGACCGCGGCGAAGTCGTCGTGGTGATCGGCCCCTCGGGCTCGGGCAAGTCGACCATGTGCCGCACCATCAATCGCCTGGAAACCATCGACTCGGGCGAGATCCTCATCGAGGGCGAGCCCTTGCCGCAGGAAGGCAAAGACCTTGCCCGCATGCGTGCCGAGCTGGGCATGGTGTTCCAACAGTTCAACCTGTTTGCACATATGACGGTACTGCAGAACGTCATGCTGGGACCGGTCGATGTGCTGGGCGTGTCCAAGGAGGAGGCTCGTGAGCGCGCCATGGACCTGCTGAGCCGCGTGGGCGTGGCCGAGCAGGCCGACAAGGTACCCGCACAGCTTTCGGGCGGCCAGCAGCAGCGCGTGGCCATCGCCCGTTCTCTTGCCATGCAGCCCAAGGCCATGCTCTTCGATGAGCCCACGAGTGCCCTTGACCCCGAGATGATCAATGAGGTGCTCGAGGTCATGGTGCGCTTGGCGCAGCAGGGCATGACGATGATCGTGATTACGCACGAGATGAACTTTGCCCGCCGCGTGGCCGACCGTGTCGTGTTTATGGCCGATGGCCAGATTGTGGAAACCGGCACGCCCGACGGGTTCTTCGACCACCCCCAGACCAAGCGCGCCCAGGACTTCCTCAACTCCATTAAGGGCCACTAGCCAGCCACCCCGTGGGACAAATCCATTGAAAGTGTTGTCCTACGTCTCTCATGCGCCCTGTCACCTTTAGATTCGAAAGCAACACCTATGATCGGAACTCGCACTTCATCGTCCTACACCCCACATGTCGACGTCGCCCCCACCGACCGCCCACTCATCCTCGTCGCACCACGCTGGGAAGAGGCAAAGCCGTTTTTAAGCGAGATGCTCTCCCCCAATGAGGAAATCGCAAGCGTCTTTGTCGACGCCATTCTTGCCGCCGGCGGTCTGCCGCTGCAGATGTCCATTACTGAAGACGTCGACGTTATCCGTCATTACGTGGAAATCGCTGACGGTATCGCCATTCCCGGCGGCCCCGATGTCAATCCCAAACGTTGGGGCGATGATCGACCCTACGACCCCACCCTCTGCTGCGAGATCCGCGATAGTTTTGAGTTTAAGCTGGTCGACGAGGTACTCCGCGCCAAAAAGCCGCTCTTTACCACCTGCCGCGGCACGCAGCTGCTCAACGTCGCCACCGGCGGCACCCTGTGCATGGACGTGCCGGGCCTGGGCGCGCGCGAGGGCCGCACGCAGTGGCGCCATACCCACGTGCTCAACGATCCCGTGCACCCTGTCGAAGTCATGCCGGGCTCGCTGCTGGAGCGCGCGCTTGGCGGCCACAGACTGATCCAGACCAACTCAGCACATCACTGCTGCGTCGATCGTCTGGGTAAAAGCACGCGCTTGGTCGCCAAGGCAACCGACGGTATTCCCGAGTGCATCGAGGTCGAAGGCCAACCATTCTGTCTAGGCGTGCAATGGCATCCCGAGTACACGTGGAAGACGCTCGAAACCGACTTTAACCTGTGGAAGTCGTTTGTCGAGGCGGCGGCAAAGGTAAAGCAGGCCCGCTAGCTCGCGAACCACTCAGGTTAAAGCCTCCTAAGCCGGGGGGGGCGGACACCAGCTACGGTGCCCGCCCCCCTGTATTTGATATGCTCGGTATGATTATCCCTCACAAACAATCAGAGAAATCTCGACCGCAATCGGTCGACAGTAAAGCAAATGATAAAAACGCTTGCTACGTTTATGAGGCAGTCAATTAAAATCGAGATGCATTGACCATTCCCCAACGGGGTCACGCCGCAAATCCACATGAGCATCGAGGCTGGAAGCGGAAGCATGGAATTGGCCCCGATCTGTATGTAGATCGCTACGACGTTGACAAGCAACAGCATGCCAATCGGACCGAAGCCGGACCCAAAATAGGAAACAACGATTACGCAAGAAACCACGTATGCAAGGCAGGCAGCGGCAGCAAGAACAAGTCGATAGCAAAATACATGCAGGTTGAAATACTGCTGAGCATCCGAAACGATTGCGCAGTTAAGACAGTACAAAACGACACTCGACAGGACAAACGCGCCCAAAAGGGCAAAAGAAGATAGCACCACTCGCGCAACGATAGCGCACACACGCTTCCCTCCCCGAGCCTCCGACAACCCCCACGGTTCCTCGACAAAGCCCGAACTGACAAAGCGCGGCACAATGCAAGCCGCGATGAACGGAAAGAACAATGCATGGGCCAACGGGGCTACGTTGAACAGCAGACCGCGAAAAACCTCTGCATTGCCAAATAGAAGGACATCCTCCGCCGATAGCCGAAGCGTCGGGTCTGGGAAAAAACCCAAGAAACTGTTCTCACGGAGGCTACAGAACCACATCGGGAAAGAATTAAGCTGCAATATCACCATGTACGCATAAATTACCAGGATTAAGGCGTACGCCCATTTGCTCACATGCTTCAATTCTGACTGGAGAAGTCTTTTAATCTGACGAGCCATTGAGCACACCCCCAGCGCGAAAGCTCAAGAGAGCGTAAATCAATACCGATAGACAGCTGGCTGCCACGCCATATCCCAGAAGCGTCAGCTGCCCCATATCGCTATACCCAAGGGCACATCCGACTCCAAGGTACGGCCCCGGAAGGAAGAAGATCCATCGCAAGGATGGTATAGGTGCCTGAAGGAAGGCTCCGTAGAGCGTCAAGCTCATGACAAATCCAACTATCACCACGGCCCCGCTCAATACAGCGCTGCCCGTTATCCGATAGATGGTCACCGTCTCCAGCGCAACCGATATCACCAATACGGCGTTGACTATCATTGCAGGCAAAAATACAGTTAGTATGTTGTGCGAGTAGTTATGCCCTCCACGTATTATGGCTATTGCAAAAAGAAGGAGGCAAAGCGCGCTATACGCTGCGCCAATTATTAAAGCAGACGAAAATGCATGGGCTAGAGCCCCATAAAAGCGGTTGAGACCTCTTGCCGAAGAAATTCGGTGCCCCTCTTTATAGCCATGCTCCTGTAAAAGCACCAAACAAACGATGAGTGGAACGAACAGGGATGTACCGGCAAAAGCGCTGCGCGCAAGGGACTCATCAGGCGCAGAAGGATCGATTGCATTCCAGAGGAAACCAATATCCTCCCCACAAACGCCATAGCCAAAGACGAGCAACGTTGTTCCGTTTTTTAGAAAGATGCCGAAGAGAAGGCCGAACGCCAACATAAGCGCAAGACCAAACTTCGCCGGAAATATCCTGTGCCAACGCATCATATCTGCCTTTATGGGATGGATCGCCCGCTTCATAGCGAGACCGCCTTCATCAAGCGCCTGTAATACTCTTTTAGGGATGGCGCCTCATCCCTTATGACGTCCATCGATTCCTTTTTTAGCAGTTCACCGTCATGAAGAAACAGGCAGCTTGTTGCAACCGATGCCAGCTCATCCAAGTCGTGGCTAGAGATAAGCATGGTTTTGCCCTGCTCCCGATTCAATCGACCGATAAGGGCCCATATACTCTCGATGCCCAACGGATCCAATCCATTTGCCGGCTCATCGAAAATTAGTACGTCGGTGTCGCCCAATAAAGCCGTAGCTATATCCAGTCGCCGTTTCATTCCCAGAGAAAAACTGCTCACGCTCTTTTTCTCATCGACGTCCAGCCCGACCAGGCCCAAGACGCGAGGAATCTCACGTTTCTCATCGAGCCCCCATTCCGCACATCGGATCCGAAGATTCTCAGCCGCACTGAGAGATTGGTATGCTCCGCAAGAATCTGGCACATAGCCGACACGCGTCCGCATCAGGCTCAGCTCTTTTTTCGACTTGCCTCCAAAGAGCTCCACGCTCCCCGACGATGGCTCACAGAGGCCCAGCACTATTTTAATAAGCGTGCTTTTGCCCGCCCCGTTTGCACCAACAAGGGCGCAAAGCTCAGACTGATCCACCTCGAAGGAAACGTCATGCAAAACGCGCCGTTTCCCGTAGCGCTTTGACACCCTTGATAGCCTTATCGTTGATGCGTTCATTGGCCTCCCGTTCCGCTTGATAGCAAAACCGCTCATATCGTTCCTTCTTTACTTTATCGTTTTCCATAGTTGTTATTGTTTTTCGATAACTCATATTTGTCAAGATAATCTAAAAGAAAGAACCCGTGTTAGACACGGGTCCCTTCACGCTGATATTTCGTTTTAGTTGTTCGCCTTAAGCTACTCGTCGCTCAAATCGACAGCAAAGACTGATGTCGGAAGCGACGCCTCGTTGCCTCCGCCGTCCCGCATCTGCCTCACAACGTTTTTTGCACGCTCGACAATAAGCTCCTCAAGCTCTTTCTCGCTCACGCGCTGAATAATATCTCCCGGTTGACAATCAAGCTCATCACAGATATCGAGGAGCGTCTTTAGGCGAATAGCTTTTATCTTTCCGTTTCTAAGCTTTGAAATATTAGCCGGAGTATGCCCCGTCGCTCGAATCAGATCAGCACTGGTCTTTCCGGTCTTAAGCAGCTGCGTCTCAAGCTCGATGATGAGATAGCTCATGTTTCCTCCTACACAAGCTCGTCAGACTGCTCTTGGAGCAGCGAGGCATAACTCCAGATCGCCGAGATAAACAAACAGACAACTGCGCCGATAAACGACCCCGCATCAAAGGTAGCGCCTTGGCAAATCTCAATAACGAAGGAATGAGGCACAATGTAAAGCTCCAGTCCGCCAATGGTGAGATTGACCGATCCATAGGCACCAACAAGCGAAACCGCGGCGTTAACAGCAAAGGCAAGCGCGAGAACACGGATAAGCCGCACATGCGCCTTGGTAAAGGGCGAGACGCCCCGAGAGATGTTATGGCTGATTCCGCACAAAACGACAAGCGAAACACCCACGACGAGTGCCAGGCACAGCCCGCTTGGGATAACGATGCTCCCGCCATCGAAAAGCGTCACGACACCGAAAGAATCGACAGAAACAACGTTTGCAACCGCATACCAGATCACGTAAACAACCAACGCGGCAAAAGCGACGAGCATCCCTGCAAAAACGGCTGCCATGCAAAAACCAAGCTTCCTGATATTTTCGCCCGCCTTGGCCATACGCTGAACGCTGTTGGACATACACTCACCCTCATCGACTCTATCGTTATTCGAACAGTTTATCGAACAACGATATGGATTGCATGCGGAAAGCCCCGCCAGTGCGCATGGGCCATTCACTAATCAGAAGGGGTGAGCGTGGATTTTTGGACATGTATCGAACGAGAGTGGACAATCTCCCACTTTGAGGCCGCCACCGGGCCTAAAACGGGAGATTATCAACTCTCATAGTCATCAAAGCTCGCGAGCTCTTACTCGGCCGCCTCGCGCAAGGCCGACATCGTTGCCGCATATTGCTGCTGCAGCGCATGCATTCCCTCGCGAGCGCCGTCAACGGCATCGGCGCCGCGCAGCGCTTCGGTCACCACAACCGCCGGCTCGTACAGATTATCGAATCCCAGGTTCTGGCTCACGCCCTTGAGCGTGTGCGCTGCCATAAACGCACCTTCGGCGTCTCCTGCCGCCATGGCGGCCTCCAGCTTGCCCATGCTCTCGTCATCCAAAAACTTGAGGGCAAAGCGGGCAAGCATCTCATCGCCCATCAGCCGAGCGCAAGCGTCATCATAATTGGCACCGATCTTCTCATACGCCTCACGCATGGAAATCATGGATTAAAACTCCTTTGGTCAAACTAAATCGTGGGAAACGCAACGACGTCGGCGGGGCGTGCCAACGTCTCGGCAATTTGGTCTTGCACCTCGAGCAGGCAATCGAGCAGCAGCGGGTTAAAGGTGCCGCACTTACCGTCCAGGATCATCTGGATCGCCTCCTTGTGCGGGATAGCGTCCTTGTACACACGCACACTCGTCAGAGCATCGTACACGTCAGCCACCGAAACCACCTGCGCGGCGATGGGGATATCGTCGCCCTTGAGGCCATCGGGATAACCCTTGCCGTCCCAGCGCTCGTGATGCCAACGCGCAATCTGGTACGCATATTCCATAAGCGCATTGCCGGCGTGATGGCTACCCAGCTTAAGCAGCATATCGGCGCCGATCGTGGTATGCGTCTTCATGATCTCGAACTCCTCGGGCGTAAGGCGCCCGGGCTTGTTGAGGATCGCATCGTCAATCGACATCTTGCCGATATCGTGCAGCGCCGAAGCCAGGGCGATCGTAGAGCGTTCCTCATTGTCGAGGGAGACCGTGCCGCTACGCTGGACCAGACAGCCAAGCAGCAGCTCGGTCAGCTTCTCGATGTTCGTAACGTGTCTGCCGCTCTCGCCGTTGCGAAGCTCCATGACGCCGGCCATGATGTCGATGAGCATGCGACTGTTCTTGACGCGCTCGTTGTACTGCTGGGACAGCAGGTTCGTCAGGCGGCGCTGTTTGGCGTATAGGCGGATGGTGTTGCTTACACGGCGGCGCACGACACGGGAGTCAAACGGGCGGTTGATATAGTCCGAGGCGCCCAGCTCGTACGCGCGCAGAACCATATCATCGGAATCTTCGCTCGAGATCATGATGACAGGCAGATTGTCGATACCCGATCGGCGCGACAGATCGGCCAGTACCTCAAAGCCACTTATGCCCGGCATGATAATGTCCAGCAGCACGAGCGACAACTCATCGCCATAGCGGTCGACCATGTCGAGCGCCGCACGACCGTTATCGGCCTCGAGGATACAATACTCGTCCTTGAGCATCTCGTTGAGAATGACTCGGTTCATCTCGGAGTCATCGACAATAAGCACCAAAGGCTTTTCGCTTTGGAAGGCCTCGATGGAATCGGCATCGGTCACGACCGTACCGGCTTTTGCCTTAGCGCGGCTCAGTAACTGGGCAGCGCGGCCAACGCCCTCATCGACCGTCTCGCCATGAATGCGAACGCCACCAACACATGCCGTCAAGCTCACGTACTCATGGCCCGGAATAATCGTAGAACGAACGGCATCGGACACCTGATGCAGGCGACGGGTGAAGTCATCGGAGGGAATATTGGGCATGACAACCACAAACTTGTCGCAGCCATAGCGCACAAGCTCGTCAGTCGAACGGATTCCGCTGCGCATGGCTGTCGCCACAGCACCGAGCGCAAGGTCGCCGGCATGACGGCCACACGTATCGTTGAAGACCCTAAAATCATCAAGGTCGATCACCGCAACGCCGGCATTCACGCGGGTGCTACGGAGCTTTTCCTCGTAATATCGGCGATTGCGCACATTCGTCAGCACGTCGGTGTAGACAAGGTCCTCTTCTGCGGCCTCTTGCTCATCGATCGGACGCACCATCAGCAAGACGTGAGGCTCGCCCTCGACCTTCAAAGGGCGTAGACGGGCGCGGTACTCAGTGCCATCATTGAGCAGTTACTCCGACACCTCATCGGAGTCTGCCAAAGCCTCAAGACTTGACTGACGCAGACAAGGACACCGATCACCGGCGAGCAGGCAGTTAGGCTCACTCTTAATCTGATCGGCCGACAGCAAACGCACCACGGGGTAGGTCTTCGCGACACGGGCGACCTCGGCGGCAGCCTCCTCGTCGGTTAGATTGACCTCGTGATTATTGAGCATATGGGGCCCTTTCGATAGTTTCGCATGGTAGCGGTGGGTTCCAAATGTTACAAGGGTAACACCTTGCCGATGCAGGTAAGCACGTGAATGCTGTTACATTTTTATGAGTTGGCAGGCGGCGCGATTGAAGCCGCAGACGTGAGGTTTTGAGCACATTTGTTAACACGGCCGAAACGTTTGCGAGTGAAGACTGTTTTGATTTTTACGGCTGCTAGAGCTCCAGGATGCTACGGACAGTCTGGGCAGCCGCTGCCGGGCGATCGCGCAGGCCGTTGTGCGCGCCCGGGATTGTCACGAGGGGGCAATCGAGATATTCGGCAGCCGCTCGCGTACCAGCCTCGCGGGATGTGCCAATCGAGAGCTCGCCCAGGAGCACGGCGGCCACCGTTTTTGACGCGCGAACGCTATCCCAATCGGGAACGCAGGTCATAGCAATCCCGTATTCGTTTGCCATGAAACTGCGGCCGTTGCGCAGGGCATGTTTGGCTTCCGCTTCGGTCGTTCCAGGAGCCTCGGGGTCCAAGTCGCCGAGGGCTCCCAAGAAAAGCCGGAGCGCCCTTGAAACCTTTCCCGCCGCAATCATATCGAGCAAAACCGGAGCTGCGCCCATACCGACGCCTTTGTCCGACACAGCCGGCTCATGCAGAATCGCACGGGCAACGAGATGGGGTTCGGTGCGAAGAAGCTCCAGCGCCACCAACGTACCGGCGCTATGCGCAAGCACATTTGCCGGAGCGCCAACGTGTTCGATCACGGCTTGCAGGTCGGCGGCCTGAGCGGCAAGATCATAGCTGCCGTCTGCCGCATCGCTGCTGCCACCGCAGCCGCGGCGGTCGTAGGCAATTACGCGGTAGTTGCGGCTGAGCTCACAAGCGATACCGTCAAAAAATGTGCCGTCGACACAAGCGCCGTGCACGCACACCAAGGCAGGAGCATCAGGCGACACATCCGGGCCGACATATTCGCGACAGGCGATCGTGGTGCCCGCATTCTCGACCGTAAAATCCATGTTGTGCCCCCGTCATCAATGCTCATCCAGTTGCACGTCAGTGCGGTTGGATAGACCCGCATTGCCTTACACCTTGTTAACAGATTAACTTTACCCGACCCGAGGCTTTTCATGGCACGGCATCATGAGCGACGTGAAAAAACGAAACTTGTAAAGCAAGAGCCCACACCTTGCTTTGGAGCCGATGCTATGCTTAGGCACAATTGTCTTGAGGAGCATATGCCTATGTCTACGTTTTTGAATGCCAGCCCCATCTTTGGGCCCGTTCGCAGCCGTCGCCTTGGTCTCTCGCTCGGCGTCAACATGATGCCGGCCAGCGGCAAAATCTGCACGTTCGACTGCATCTACTGCGAGAACGGCCTCAACGCCGAGCGCCCCTGCCATGAGCCGTATAACACGGCTGCCGTGGTACTCGAAGCGCTCGAGGCAAAGCTGCGCGAGATGGCAGCCGAGGGCGAGCTCCCCGATGTAATCACCTTCGCAGGCAACGGCGAGCCCACCGCCGCACCGGAGTTTCCACGGGCCATCGCCGGCGCCGTCGCACTGCGCGACGAGCTTGCCCCAAACTCCAAGATCGCCGTGCTCTCCAACGGCACACGCGCCGACCGCCCCGAGGTGCACGACGCGCTCATGATGGTCGACGACAACATTCTTAAGCTCGATACCGTCGACCCGGCGTTTATCCAGCTGCTCGACCAGCCTGTTGGCCCCTACAACGTCGAACACCAGATCGAGACGTTCGCAAGCTTTGACGGTCACGTTATTATCCAGACGATCTTTTTGACCGGCGAGTATCAGGGCAAGCTCATCGACAATACCGGCGAGGAGTATGTTGCCCCCTGGCTCGCGGCGCTTGAGCGCATTCGTCCGCAGGAGGCGACCATCTACACGGTCGCGCGCGAGACACCAGTCGCCGGCCTTGCCAAAGCAGCGCCCGAGGTGCTCGACGCCATTGCCGCGCGCGTGCGCGCCCTCGGTATTCCCTGCCAGGTGAGCTACTAGCAAAACCACGCAGCAGCTAGTGCCCGCCATCCCGCCCCATCAGTTGCGGTGATATAGTTCCTATTTGTGCTGTTAAACCGCTTAAATCGGAACTATATCACCGCAACTTTTATGGCCGCGTGGGTGGGCTATACTAGCTGCGAATGAAAGGAAGTTAGCCATGTATGACAAAGGACCCGTGCCCGGCCGCAACGACGCTTGCTGGTGCGGCAGCGGCAAGAAATACAAGAAATGCCATAGCGCCTTTGATGAGCGCCTCGAGCGCTTGTGGGAAGAAGGCTGGGAGGTTCTGCCTCGCACGCTCTACAAGACTCCCGCCGATATCGAGGGCATCAAGCGCTCGGCAGCCATCAACGTGGGCGTGCTCGATTATGTGGGCGAGCATATCGCCGCAGGCATGACCACCAACCAGATCGACCAGATGATCTACGACTACACCGTCGAGCACGGTGGCACGCCGGCCGACCTCAACTACGAGGGCTACCCCAAGAGCGTGTGCACCTCGATCAATGATGTGGTCTGCCACGGCATTCCCTGCGATACGGACGTGCTGCACGAGGGCGACATCATCAACGTAGACTGCTCCACGATCTTGGACGGTTACTTTAGTGATTCGAGCCGCATGTTCTGCATCGGCGAGGTCTCGGCCGAGCGCCAGCGCCTGGTCGACGTCACCCGTGCCAGCGTGGAGGCGGGTCTGGCAGCCGTCAAGCCATGGCTACCGCTCTCCGTTATGGCCGAGGCAGTACAAAAGACCGTCGAGGACGCCGGCTTTAGCGTGGTGCGCGAGTACGGCGGACACGGCATCGGTAAGGAGTTCCACGAGGACCCGTTTGTGGGCTTTACCACCGAGGCGCCCGATGTGGACACCATCATGGTGCCGGGCATGGTCTTTACCATCGAGCCCATGGTCAACGCCGGAGCGCCCGACATCAAGATCAGCAAGGGCGACGGCTGGTGCGTGCGCACCAAGGACGGCAGCGATTCGGCCCAGTGCGAGGTACAGCTCGTGGTGACCGAGGACGGCTACGAGCTGCTGAGCTGGTAGCCGTGGATGCGCCGGGCTTCACGATGGATATGTTAACCATCGCGAAGCCCGGCGTTTTTATAGCGTTTTGCCTGATAAAACCCGCCAAAATAAACCTGTCCCTTTTTGGCGGGTCAAGCGGAAAGGACTACTTGTGAACATCTTGGTTTTGCTGCCCGTCAACGACCACCATCGCGCAATTCTTGAGTCGAGCGCTCCGGGCGAGGACTTTATCTACACGAGCGCCGACGCTATCACGCGCGAACAAGTCGCCAACGCCGACGTGATCTTGGGCAACATCGACTCTGACATGCTCACGGCATGCGAGCATCTCCAGCTGCTGCAATTGCAGACCGCCGGCTATGACGACTACCTTGCCGCCGGCACCGTGCCAGCCGACGCCAAACTGTCTTGCTCGGTGGGCGCCTACGGCCAGGCCGTGAGCGAGCACATGTTTGCCATGGTCCTTTCCATGATGAAGCGCCTGCCCGGCTATCACGACTTGCAGCGCGAACATCGCTGGGAGGATTTGGGGCCAGTTACCTCGCTCAAAAACGCCAACGTGCTGGTGCTGGGCGCGGGCGATATCGGCGGTCACTTTGCCACGCTCTGCCGCGGCATGGGCGCGCACGTCCGCGGCATCAAGCGCCATCCACTCGTCTACCCCATTGTGTTTGAGGACATGGACGGCATGGACGCCCTACCTGAGCGCCTGGCAGAGGCCGACATCGTCGCATCCTTTATGCCGAGCACGCCCGAGACCCGCGGTCTGGCGAACGCCGAGTTCTTTGCCGCGATGAAACCAGGTGCCTTCTTTGCCAACGGCGGCCGCGGCGACCTTGTGGTCACCGATGACTTGGTTGCCGTTCTGGAGTCGGGACATCTCGCCGGCGCCGCGGTCGACGTCACCGACCCCGAACCGCTGCCCGCGACAAGCCCCCTGTGGGATGCGCCCAACATGCTCATCACGCCGCACGTCTCCGGCTGGTTCCACCTGGCAGCCACGCTCAACAACGTCGTCGACATCGCCGCGGAGAATCTGCGTCACCTGCAGGCCGGCGAGACCCTGCGCTGCTGGATCGAACACTAATTGTTCCGGCGTTTTGCCAAACGCCGGAACCCCTCGACGCTGCGAGCCCGCCAGAGCGGCAATCTGACGTTCAATCGTCGGGCATGGCCAAAAGGCCTATGCCCTCCTCTTTCACGTCACCTTGCTCACTCTGGCGGGCTCTCGCTGACGTTTGCTCAACCTGCAGGGTCTTCAAATTGCTAGAGCGTTGCTAAGTAATTCTTTGCGTCTTCTACGCTCATTGCTGCAACGGGTGCGTGTGAACAGAGTTTGACATCGTTGGTGACCAGTAGATCTGCTTGAGCGCGTATCGCTGCCGCAATGATTAAATCGTCTTCGTAATCGCTATGGAGCTCACGCTGTCTGCTCGCCATCCAGATGTCGCTCAGGTCACAGGGCACTGGCGTGGCAAGCTGCGACAGCACGCTAAGACAATCCCATGCAAGCGAAGTCGCTACCGTAGCGGCATACTGGGAAAGCGAACCGTGCTCTCGCCGATACCATGCCTTATGTTCGCTTGAAATCAAATAAAACAGGTCTTTGGACGATGTCGCCGCATACAGCAAATCAACCTGCGCCGTGCATGCATCGCGTAAAAACTCAATCGCCACCGAACGACCACGTCGTGAGGGAATGAAGTAATCGAGCCACACGTTGGTGTCAACCAAGATGCGCTTTGGAGTCTCACTCATAGAGCCAGCTCATCTCCTCGCCATAGCGATCCGCATAGGCATTCCGTTTGAGCTCTTCGTCGTCCGATGGCTGAGCCTTGACCATATCGATTCCCGACTCACAGCAAGCGGCAGCGAACAGCTTCGACCCCTGATCCATAAGCTCGAGCTTACGTTTGGCGGCCTTTTCGCGCTCGCGCTGTTCCGCCCGGGCACGACTGGGCAGCAGGATATCCTCGAGCGCACCGGGGCGATCGGCCAGCGATGCTGCAAGCTGCCAGAGCGCTCGCACCGCTTGGCTCGGCGTCATACCGGCCTTGGAGAGAGCGGCGTCCCCACTCCTTTTAAGATCGGCATCGAGACGTACGTTGATCTGAGCGGCTGTTGTGGTCATGACCCCTCCTTAATACTTCAAAATATCATAAAGCTCTATGGTAGATACGTAAAGCATGTATAGCATTTATAAGCATTAGCCGTACTCTGTACACAAAAAGCCGCCGAGGCGCACTGCACCTCGGCGGCCACGTATCGCAGATCTAGTTCGGTTTCACCCTTTGCATTCGCCCAGATAAAACCTGCCAAAATAAACCTGTCCCTTTTTGGCAGGTTTTAGAGCTCCACTCTTTCGGCGCCGTTGATGGTCAGGTCACGCTCGTAGAAGGCGGTGAGGGCGCGGATGGCGTACATTACGTCGCGCACGCCGCCGGTCTCGTAGCTCGAGTGCATGGCAAGCTGCGGCAGGCCCACGTCCACGGCATGCATGCTCGCCTGCATATTGGACAGATTGCCCAGGGTAGAACCGCCGGCCATATCGCTCTTGTTGGCAAAGGCCTGCGTGGGCACGTCGGCGTCATCGCAAATGGCCTGGAACACCGCGCGGCTAAAGGCGTCGGTGCAGTAGTGCTGGTTGGCGGCCTCCTTGATGACGATGCCGCCGTTAAGCACAACCTGGTTGCGGGCGTCGCACTTCTCGGCGTGGTTGGGGTGCACGGCATGCGCGTTGTCGCAGCTCACGAGCATCGAAGCGGCAAGTGCGCGGTGGTACGACTCGTCATCGAAGCCCAGCGACCCGTTGATGCGGCGCAGCGCGTCGGCCAAGAACGTCGACATGGCGCCCTGCTTGGTCTCGGAGCCAACCTCCTCGTTATCAAAGCAGCAAAAGACCGAAACGTCGTGCGCATTCTCGGCACCCAAAAATGCCTGCAGCGAGGTGTAGGCGCAGGCCAGGTCGTCGAGCTTGGGCGTCGAGATAAACTCGTCGGCCCAGCCCCAAATGCGTGCATCCTGACGATTGACCAGGAACAGGTCGCGACCCAAAATTTGCTCGGGCTCAACGTCCAGTTCGTCGGCGATCAGGGCGTCAAAATCTCCCTGCTTAAGGTCGCCGGCGCTGATGAGCGGGCACAGGTCGACAGCTCGGTTGGGCGCAAAGCCCTCGTTAACGCCACGATTCATATGGATGGCAAGGCTCGGGATAATGGCAACTTCGCGCTCGGTAGCGAGCAAGCGGCTCTCGATACGGTCGCCCTCGCGCACCAGCACGCGGCCCGCAAGTGCCAGCGGGCGATCGAACCAGGTGTAGTCGATCATGCCGCCGTAGGCCTCGGTGTTCAGGCGCAGCGTCTCGCCCGCGCCGTCGAGCTCGGGCACGGCCTTAACCTTAAACGTCGGCGAATCGCTGTGTGACGCCGTGAGTTGAAAATGATAGTCGCCGGCAACGCCGTCCTCGCCCCACGTAGCGGCCAGGTCTTCGCCCACCTTAAAGGCAACGACGCTCGAGGTGTTGCGCTGCGTGTAATAACGCCCGCCCGGCTCGATGTCCCACGCTGCGTTCTCGGGCAGGTAGGTAAAGCCCGCCTCGTCGAGTTCGGCCATAATGGTCGCTGCCGTATGGAACATGCTGGGGCATGCCTCGATAAAGTCGATAAGGTCGTTGGAGGCCTCGATATCGTCGGCCGTCACGTGCACGCGCTCGATCGTTTCCTGATCCGTCATGCTCTCCCCTTTCGCTGGGTTGATGGTCCCCTCCAGCATACCCCGCCACGCCAGCGCCGCACTCTTCATTCCGTGCTTAATTCCGCGCCGCTCACCAAGTTGAGCCATCATGTCCGCGCTCCTTTTGCGACAATTGCGCTAACAGGACGAGAGGAGCCGTCATGAAGCCACGTAACATTGCCATCGCCTGCGGTGTCGCGGGTGTCGCCGTCGGCCTTGCCGCTGCCACCGGTATCGTTTATCACAAGCAAATCAAGTCCGCCGCGTCGCTCAAACGCTTGACCGGCTACGCGGATGGCAATGACCTGTACGCAATCGACATCGCCTACGACTACGATCTTGATCGCATCATCGCCGCCGGCGTACGCGACGACCAGGCCTACATCGATGCCGTGGTGGCGCAGGTGCTGCCCGGTGTGCCGGCACATGTCCAGGCGCCCCAGTTTGCCTGCAGCGCTTTTGTCGCCGTAGATGCCGAAGGCCGCGTGCGTACCGGTCGCAATTACGACTTTAAGGACGACACCTCGGCGCTGCTGGTGCGCAATCACCCACGCGGCGGCTATGCCTCCATCGGGTTTGCCGCCCTTAACAACCTGGGCGATAACACTCCGCTTGACTCCGTCGCCGGACGCGCCGCCGCACTCATGGGCCCGTTTGCCCAGCTCGACGGCGTCAACGAATGTGGCGTGTCCATTGCCGTGCTCACCCTGGATTCCAAACCCTGTGACCAGGACACGCAGCGCCCCGTCATCAATACCTCGCTCGCCATCCGTCTGGTGCTCGACCGTGCCGCCACCACGCAAGAAGCTGTCGACCTGCTTTCCGCCTACGACATGCACGCCATGGCAGGACGCGATTACCACTTCTTTATAAACGACGCCGCCGGTGACGCGCGCGTAGTAGAGTGGGATCCGCGCGATCCGGACCGCGCTTTCAAAGCGACTCCTGTAACCCAGGTTACGAACTTCTACGCCTGCTATGGCGACGAAGTGCTGCCTAACCAAAAGAATGGCGAGCTAGGCCATGGTAAAGAGCGCGCCGCCGCAATCGCCGATGTCCTCGACGCCCATACCGGCGCCCAAGACGAGGCAGTCGCTTGGAAGGCCCTACGCGCTGCAGCGCAAGAGCCCAATCCGGAAGACATCACCAGCAACACGCAGTGGTCGGTCGTCTTTGACAACACCGAGCCTGCTGCCGCCATCACGCTGCGCCGCCACTGGGGCGACATCGACGCATTCGCACTGTAAGGAGCCAGGCCCGTCGACTTTACGCTCGCCTGGCGTTGTTTACATTTCTATACGCTTGAGCTAACACGTTTTACCCCCGTATCAACAGTGTGCGGGGGTAAACTTATGCGCATGTTATAACTTGCCCGGAAGGATTCATCATGCTTAGGATCGGTCTTCTTACCAGTGGCGGCGACTGTCAAGCGCTCAACGCCACCATGCGCGGCATTGTCAAAACGCTTATGACCAATAGCGAAGAGCCTATTGAGATCTATGGTTTTGAGGACGGCTACCAGGGCCTTATCTACAGCAGGTTCCGCGTCATGACGCCCGCCGATTTTAGCGGCATCCTCACCCGCGGCGGCACCATCCTGGGCACGAGCCGCACGCCGTTCAAGCGCCTGGACATTCCCGAGGCCGACGGCGTCGAGAAGGTGCCCGCAATGGTCCACACCTATCATAAGCTGCAGCTCGACTGCCTGTTTATGCTGGGCGGTAACGGCTCCACCAAGACCGCCAACCGCCTGCGCGAAGAGGGCCTCAACGTTATCGCCCTGCCCAAGACCATCGATAACGACACCTGGGGCACCGAGCTGACGTTTGGCTTTACGAGCGCCATCGACGTCGCCACCAAGTGCATCGACGACATCCACACCACTGCCTCGAGTCACGGCCGCGTGTTTGTCATCGAGATCATGGGCCACAAGGTCGGTTGGATTCCGCTGTATGCCGGCGTCGCGGGCGGCGCGGACGTCATCCTGATTCCCGAGATCCCCTACGACATGGATAACGTCATCAAGACCATCGAGCATCGCATGGAGACCGGCAGCCGCTTTACCATCGTAGCCGTCGCCGAGGGCGCCATCTCCAAGGAGGACGCGGCACTGTCCAAGAAGGAGTACAAGAAGAAGCTCGCCGAGCGCACGAGCCCGTCAATCGTGTACGACATCGCCAAGGAGATCGAGGCCAAGACCGGTCGCGAGACCCGCGTCGCCATCCCCGGTCACACGCAGCGCGGCGGCCAGCCCGACGCCCAGGACCGCATCTTTGCGACCCAGTGCGGCGTCGAGGCAGCGCTTGGCTGCCTACGCGGCGAGTTTGGCTACATGATTGCCCTGCGTGACGGCAAGATGTGCCACATGCCGCTCGAGGAGGTCGCCGGCAAGCTCAAGTTTGTCGACCCCCAGAGCGATCTGGTACGCGAGGCCAAGGCGTTGGGCATCAGCTTCGGCGACGAATAGCCTCGGCTGGAATCCACCCCATCGGGCCCTCCGACCCCGCCCGACGTATTTCGATTTGGCTCCTCCCTTGACTCCGTCAAAGGTCGCCAATCGAAATCGTCGGGCGGGGTCGGAGGGTCCTGCGTTTACATACTCGCCGGGGCTATTCGTCTTCTTGCTGCGGGTGCCTGGGCTGGAATTGAGTTGCGGTGAAATAGTTCCTGCTTAGTCCACAAATGGCTGAATCCAAAAACTATTCCACCGCAACTTACTGAGTGGGGGCTCTTGGCTGCTACTTGCACTGACATTTGTCCTGAAATGGCTGGTCGTTAGGGATTGCTACCGGTAGTTGCGGTAGGGTTGGGGCAGATTCTAACTAGAAATGGTGGTCGCTACCGGTTGTTCTCGGCATACTCGGCTCATTCGATTCGACCATCAAACGAAAGGAACCACCATGGATCTTGCGATGGCGCAGCGGCTCGTTGATCGCCGCAAGGCTGCCGGGCTTTCTCAGGAGGCGCTTGCCGCCCAGCTGGGTGTGAGTCGTCAGGCTGTCAGTAAATGGGAGCGCAGCGAATCCTCGCCCGATACCGATAACCTTATTGCGCTCGCCGCGCTGTATGGCGTGTCGCTGGATGAGCTGCTGTATGGGGAGGCGGTGGCTAGCGCTGATGACTCACAGGCTGATGATGAGGCGCAGAACAGCAACGCCGGCACCAAAGCTTCAGATAAGGCTGAAGAGGCTGAGGCTTCTACTGAGCACGCTGATTGCAGCGATAAGCCACTTGTCGATATTTCCCTCGCGCGCGGTATCCACGTCATTGATCCCAATAAAGGCGAGGAAGTCCATGTTGGTTGGAGCGGCATCCATGTGACCAACGAGCGCAAGGGCGAAGAGGTGCATGTGGGGCCGGACGGCGTGCATATCGATACGCTTGAGGACGATGGACATAGCGTACGCACCAATGACGACGGCACCGTCACCATCGACGGCGAGACGTTTTCCAGCTGGAAGGAAGCACACGACAAGCTCGACCATCATGGCAAGCATTTCCACACCAAGGTCGGACGTGCATGGAACAAATTCCCCTTCCCCGCACTTGTCACTCTCGCCTATCTGGTGCTCGGCATTGTCTACGGCACATGGGGCATGGGGCTTTTCCTCGTCTTTCTGGTTCCCGTCTACTACGCGATTGGTGACTTCATCGATCGGCGCCACCTGTCTAAGCTGATCGAGGCCATCTACCCGGCAGCCGCCATCGCTTGGTTCCTCTACATGTGGCTCTGTTTGGGACAGCCCCATCCTGCATGGATCATCCTCATCACGATTCCCGTCATAAAGGCGCTCATGCGCTGGTGCCGCAAACAATGGAAGCACCGCAAACAGGCCTAACACGCTCCGACCCACCAGCACCCAACCGCCCCCGCCCTTCTCCTAAGTTGCGGTGAGATAGGGACTGTTTTGAAGCTCCAAAGCGCCAAACAGTCCGTATATCACCGCAACTTACAAACAACTGGGTCAGTTCCGGCACGGAGATTAGCATTGAGCTGACCGCGCGCCAAGAAAAGGGCCTATTTACTACGTTTAACTCGAGAGGGCCGACCATACCCGCCTTTTCCGAAAACTGGCAAGCCATCTACCTGCGGTTTTAATTTCATAATCTTTGTCACGGTCGAGGGTGTGGTAGCAAACGTAGTAGATAGGCCCATTTTGTGGCATACGACCCATACAAGCCCAATCTCGAAGGCCAAAGAGAGTCTCTCATCCACGCCTGCGAGCGAAAACCAAATAGAATGAAAGGCAAATGGAAAGCCCGTTTGACGGGGCAAACGCCGGGCCACCTAATGGTTGTCCGGCGTTTGCCCCGATAAAACCTGCCAAAATAAACCTGTCCCTTTTTGGCAGGCTACTCGGCGCTCTTGAGGGCGCCGACCATGTCGATCTTATTGAGGGTGCGATTGGTAGCGAGGTTGACGATGATCGTAAAGCCGAAGGAAAGCACCACGGCAAGCACGTAGCTCAGCGGCTCGACTTCGACGTCAAAGTACAATGACGGCATCTGCAAGATGTACGTAAAGCTCTCGGCCAGCGCACCACCCAGCGGTACGCCCAGCGCGGCGCCAATCGCCGTGAGGATCAGCGTCTCCTTGTTAACGTAGTGGTGTACCTCACCACGACGGAAGCCCAGCACCTTGATAGTCGCCAGCTCGCGTTCGCGCTCCGAGATGTTGGTGTTAGACAACGTGAATACCACCACAAACGACAGGCACGCCGCCATAAAGGTCACAAGCACCACGACCGAATTGATAATCGTAAAGTTTGCCTCATAGTTTTCCCAATGCTCGGCGGTACTCGACAGCGTAATCCAACCATCGCTCTTAAGACGGTTGGTAAACGCAATCTGATCGGCCGACGAACCCTTAAGCAGCGCAAGGATGCCGTTGAGGCGCGCGCTTCGACCGAATGCGCGCTCATAGGTGCTCTGCGTCATGTAAAGCGTGTTGCCCAGATAGTTGAGCGAAATGTCGCTGACCTTGACCTTGGCAACATTGAGCGACGAATCCTGGACGTGTGCCGTATCGCCCGGCTTGATCCCCAGCACCAGCTGAGAGCTCTTGCTCAAATACACATCTCCGCCACGCAGGGCGAGCAGTTCTTTGGACTCGTCCTCGAGACACACGTAGTCGTCCAGGTCGTTCGCGCGGTCATCGGGCACCACGATCAGTTGCACGGTCTCGCTCTTGCCGCCAAATGTAAAGGTGACGTTGTCGGTCATAATCGGCAGCGTCGAAGTCACGGTCACGTCGGAATCCTTGGCTGCGCTTCGCTCGTCGAGCGCCGCGCACGTCTGCGAAAAATCGTCGGGATTGGCGACCGCCAGCAGGTCGTAGCGCGTGATATGCCCGTACTGCTTGGGCGAAAGCGCCACCGACGTATCGCGGATGCCCATACCGCAGATCACGAGCGCCGTGCAGCCAGCGATACCGAAGATGGTCATAAAGGCGCGCTTTTTGTAGCGGAACAGGTTGCGTGCAGCGACCTTGTTCAAAAAGCCCATGCGGTGCCAGATAAAGCCAATGCGCTCGAGCAGAATGCGCGAGCCGGCGCGCGGAGCCTTGGGGCGCATGAGCGAGGCAGGGGTCTCGGCCATCTCGTGGCGGCAGGCGATAATCGTGGCTCCCACCACGCCCACGGCAAACAGCGCCACCGAAACGATCGAGGACACGATGTCGTACGAAAGCAGCATCTGGGGCAGCGAGTACATGTCGTCGAACACCGTAAACAAGAACAGCGGCAGACCCACAAATCCGATGATATTGCCGAGCACGCCACCGATCAGACACGCCCACAGCGAGTAGTCCACATATTTGGACAGGATGCGCCCGCGTGAATAGCCGAGCGCCTTGTACAGGCCAATAAGCGTGCGCTCCTCCTCGACCATGCGGGTGGCGGTGGTGAGACTGATAAGCACGGCGACGATAAAGAAGATGAACGGGAACACCGTGGCGATGGCCTCGATCGAAGAACTATCGCTCTCGACGCTCGAGTAGCTTGCGATATTGCCGCGGTCCTGGATGTACCAGGTGCATTCGCCCAGGTCAGAGAGCTCGGCGCGGGCATCGGCAAACTGCTGGTCGGCGGCGGCACGGCGCTGGTCCAGGTCGGCTTGCGCCTGCGCACGCTCGTCGCTGCCCTCGGCCATGCGATTGATGTTGTCCTGCTCGATCCCAAAGACCATATTCGCCTGACGCTCAGCTGCGTCCAAGCTCGCCGGTGTGTCGACCGTCAGCTCCTGGGCGCGCGCCTTCTCACGCTCCTCGCGGATCTTCTCGATATTGCCCTTGACCTCATTGATCTTTGCCGAGTAGGCATCCGAATAGGAGTTGAGGCTCTTGGCTCCCTCGACGACCACGTGGACAGCGGAGTAGGAAGAAGATGTCGCGGCATCCTCGCTCACGTAGAACTTGTAGTCCGCAGTCGAAGCAGCGCGAAAGGCGTTGACTGTCGAGTCGGAGCTCACGTCGGTAGGATCGAGAACCTCGGCCGTGATGGTGTAGTCCCCATCGGCAAACTGGTCCTTGGCGCTTTGGTTCGACGAGCTCGCATCGTTGGCGGCAAAGCTCACCGTATCGCCGATTTTCTTGCCCGAAGCCTTCAAAAAACGTGAGGTCACTGCCACTTCGCCCGAAGTCTCGGGCAGCTCGCCGCGCACTAGCACCGGTTGGTCAATATTCTCTTTGGAGAGGCTCTGTACGACGACACGCTCGCGCGTCGTACCCACGGCGGTATAGGCGGTCTCGGTATAGATGCCCTCGGCCGTCTCGACGCCATCGACCTCTTGGATCGCGGCAATATCGTCACCGGTCAGACCATAGGTCGACTGCACGTTGATGTCATAGACATTCTGCTGGTCAAAATAGGCGTCGACCGAATCACACAGGTCCTCGCAGCCCGCCTTAAGGCCGCACATCACGCTCACGCCAAGCGCGGTGATCACAACGATAGACAAGAAGCGTTTGAGGCTGCCGCGAATCGTGCGGTAGATGCCACGGCGAAAAACCGTCGGCACCATATCGTTTGAGCTTTGGGCGGTACGGTAGGTCGTAAAATCCTGCTCGCGCTCCGTGTTCTGCGCGTCGCGGCGTTGACTGTTTTGGCGGTCCTGATTCATGGGCGCTACCACTCGATCGTCTCGATAGGCACAGGATTTTGCTGGATCGTCTCGCTCTCCACGCGGCCGCTCTTAAAGCGGATCAGGCGATCGGCCATGGGCGCCAGCGCAGAGTTGTGGGTGATGATGATGACCGTAATGCCTTGCTTGCGGCAAGTGTCCTGTAGCAGCTGCAAGATCTGCTTGCCGGTTTTGTAGTCGAGTGCACCCGTAGGCTCGTCGCACAAAAGCAGCTTGGGGTTCTTAGCCAGCGCGCGGGCGATGGATACGCGCTGCTGCTCGCCGCCCGAAAGCTGCGCCGGAAAGTTAGCGAGGCGGTCGCCCAGGCCAACCTGGCGAAGCGTTTGCTCGGCATCGAGCGAATCGGGGCAGATCTGCGCCGCGAGTTCGACGTTCTCAAGCGCCGTCAGGTTAGGGACCAGATTGTAGAACTGAAAGACAAAGCCAACATCGGCGCGACGGTATTCCACAAGCTGAGCCTCGTTGGCAGAGCTCACGTCACGCCCGTCCACCGTCACGGTGCCAGAAGTTGCCGTGTCCATGCCGCCCAGAATGTTGAGAGCCGTGGTCTTGCCGGCACCCGAAGCACCCAAAATGATGGCGAGCTCGCCGCGCTCGACCGTAAAGCTCGCGCCGTCGAGCGCGTGGATGCGGGCATCGCCCTCGCCGTATGCCTTGATGACGTCTTTGAATTCGATATAGGCCATCGATTAATTCCCATCTGGTCGGATAACTCTATAGTATTACCCATTTCGCACCGACCAAAAAGGGACAGGTTTATTTTGGCAGGTTTTATAAGGGGAAACGTACCTCTTTGGGGGCAGCGCGGGACGCGCAGGGGCGGCCGTGCAGATCGGCACAGCCGTCTCACGTGGAATCGACCGACGCCCGCCTTTCCGTGACACCGGCAACTCGTTTTTGCTTGTTGGCATGGCCGCCATTATGACTTGGGACTGAGCACTCAAATTCTCACTCCTCATTGCCACGCTTGCCGCAAGCTATCAGGGTGACGAGATGACGACGCTCGCTGTAGCAGCGCAGCCACACTCTATAAGCGAGGCGTTTGCCAGCAAAAAAGCGCGCGACAGGGTAAGCCCGCCGCGCGCTATCCTATGCGGACTAGTTATTGTTGTTGGTCATCGAGGCCACTGCTGCCGCAAGATTGGAAATGGGCATCGTCTGCAACCAGATGCGACCGGGACCGGTGAGCACGGTGTTGAACACGCCCTCGCCACCAAACATGATGTTTTTGACGCCCTTGACCATTTGAGCGTCGATGCTCACGGTCTCCTCAAAGCCGGCCACGTTGCCGGTATCCACAATCATCTGCTGGCCAGCAGCGAGCTCGTACTCAACCAGGTCGCCGTCGATCTCGGCAAAAGCAACACCCGAGCCCGTGAGCTTCTGCATGATAAAGCCCTCGCCGCCAAAGACGCCGGCCTTTGCCTTCTTGTTAAAGTGAATGCTCAACTCGACGCCACTTTCCGCGGCAAGGAACGAACGCTTCTGCAAAATCCAGCTCTTGCCCGGACCGATCTCGATTGGCACGATGCGGCCGGGGAAGCAGGAGCCAAACGCGATCATGCCATCGCCACGCGCGGTCCAAATGTTTTGGAACAATGCCTCACCCGAAAAAGCCTTGGAGAACATCTTGCCGATGCCACCGCCCGAGGTAGACATTTCCATGTTGGGGGTCATCCAAGCCATGGCGCCGCTTTCGGTGATCATGGATTCGCCATCGCTAAGGTTGCACGTAACAACCGGGAAAGCCCCTCCGCCGATCTCGTACTGCATGACCGTCTCCTTTCCACTCAGGAGCCGAATAACGATGCCTATATTTTAGCAGGTAGAGATGCATATGTTCACACCGCCCATGCCCTCTCCTGCGGACGTTTCCCCAGATAAAACCTGCCAAAATAAACCTGTTCCTTTTTGGCAGGTTTTAAAGGCAAACGGTGAAGGTGATCTGGTTGCCGTGACCGGATACGGTGGCGGCGCCTCCATGGGCCTCGGCGATGGCACGCACCACGGACAGGCCCACGCCCGAGCCACCCGTCTTGGAGCTGCGCGACGCATCCGCACGATAGAAGCGATCGAACAATCGGTCCAGGTCGCCCTCGGGCAGCTCGTCCACGGCGTTCGATACGACAAGCTCGGCGGCGCCCTTGCCTTTGCCGTGCGAAACGGCGCACAGGCTCAGCTCAATCACGCTGCCCTCGCTCGCATAGCGCGTGGCGTTGTCCAGTAGCAACTCAACCACCTGCGCCACCGCCGCGGCATCGGCATGGGTCCGCACGCCGGTCGCAATCGACGTCGACAGGCGTTTACCGCCTGAGACCGCCACCGACTTAAACGGCGCCGCCGTCTTGTTCACCGCCTCCGAAAGATCGATCGACGCCATGGTAAAGCCCGCCGAGCCCTCGTCCATGCGTGCCAAGAACACCAAGCGCTCCGTGAGCGCCGATAATAGCGCACCCGCACTCGCCTTAGTGCTGCCTTAGCAGGTCGATGAGCATATTTAAAAAAGCAAGGTTATAGCTTAGTCGGACTTAAGGAACGGGCGGCTTCACATCTCGCCCTGCAAACAACGCCCGTACAGCGAGCGCGCTTGCCGCATGGGCGTTGCGGCCGCCTGCAGCTTATAGATAGGCACCCTCGAGGCGCAGCAGCCACTCCTTGCGATCCAGTCCACCGGCGTATCCGTTGAGCGATCCGTCGGCCGCGACCACGCGATGGCACGGCACGATAATCGAAATAGGGTTGCGAGCGACCGCAGCCCCCACCGCGCGAGGAGATACAACGGGCGCTTCATTTCCCGGCACACGATGTCGAGCCGCAACACGCTGGGCGATCTCGCCATACGTAGCGACCTCGCCACGCGGGATCGAAAGCAGCTCAAACCAAACCTCACGCTGAAACGCCGTGCCGATCATATGCAACGGCGGCGTAAACCGAGGTTCCTGCCCTGCAAAATAAGCATTCAGCCAAGCCCAGGAACGCTCAAGCACCGAAGAGGCCGCACCATTTGCCGGACTCACCGACGACATGCCACCAGTACCGGAAACCGCATCGACGCCTTCAACATGTTCGGAGTCTTCACGGAGAAGCGTGGAGCCAAAGTGCTCCTGCCCCTCAAACCAAAGCCCCGTCAGACCGCGGCCATCAGCGGCAAGCAGGATTTCGCCCAAAGGCGAAGCAAACGTCGTCGTGACCACCAGCGGCTCCTTTCAAAACTCCGCAACATAATACCGCGAATTGTGCAGACAACCCCCGCAGATACGTCCGGGCGGGCTCGCAATTACTTCAGCGAGGCTGTTTTTCCCAATCAAGCGAAGAAGACGCGGGGCTTCGACGCCAGGGCGGTACCCCCGCCAGCTGAGCTCTAATACTTTTCCCGAGAAGTGAACGAGTAAAAACGAAGTCCCGGAGCATCCACACCTTTAGACCGCAAAACCGCAGGATTCGCGCTGCAAAACCGCAGGAAATAGCGGTCAAAATATGCCAATGCTTCGGGGGTCCAAATAAGGTCCTTCACTTCTCGGGAAAGTATTAGACCTCAATTCGCACCAAGCCCAAAGTCACCCCAAGCAGCAGGCGCGAAGCGCCGCCGCTGCCGCCACGGCCCCGCAGTAGACCCAGGCGGCAGGCGCGAAGCGCCGAGGCCGCCGCCGGGACTAGGCCCCGCAACAACCACGTGCTCCCATATCAGCCCAGCGGCCCCAACCAACAACGGCCCCATCGCAAGCCGCTCGCAGCAACGTCACCGCAAGCGGGGGCCGGGCTTAGTTTTCAGAACACTCCGCAGACCAGTGTGGCGCCTTGTCCGCGGCTCCGAAGGAGCAGGACAAGGCGCCACACATGGTCGAGGACGTTCTGAAAACTAAACCCGGCCCCCGCCGGACAGGTCAACCTACTCGCAGAGCAGCTTAGCGATCTGGACAGCGTTGGTTGCCGCGCCCTTACGGATTTGGTCGCCGCAGCACCAGAAGGTAATGCCACGTGCGGCCTCGGGGTTCGAGATATCACGGCGCACGCGACCGACCCAAATCAGGTCCTGGTCGGAGGTGTCCATCGGCATGGGGAAGCGGTCGTGCGCATCCTCGGCACTCATGTCGTCAACCAGCTTGACGCCCGGAGCGGCGGCCAGCGCAGCACGGGCCTCCTCAACCGTAATGTCGCGCTCGAACTCGAGCGTAATGCTCTCGGAGTGCGAGCGCAGCACGGGCACGCGCACGCAGGTGCAGTTCACGCGCAGCTCGGGCAGGTGCATGATCTTGCGGCCCTCGTTTTGCAGCTTCATCTCCTCGGAGGTAAAGCCCTCCTCCTTGACGCCGCCAATCTGCGGAATCAGGTTGCTCGCCAGCTGGGCGGCAAAGGCGCGCGGCTCGGGAATCTCCTCACCACGGCCCAGAGCGGCCAGCTGAGCCTCGAGCTCGGCCATACCGGGAGTGCCAGCACCCGAAGCTGCCTGATACGTGGACACGATCATGCGCTTCACGCCGGCGAGCTGATGTAGCGGCCACGTGGGAACCAGGCCGATGATAGTCGCGCAGTTGGGGTTGGCGATCAAGCCGTGGTGCCACTTAATGTCATCGGCGTTAATCTCGGGCACGACCAGCGGCACCTCGGGATCCAGACGGAAGGCATGGCTGTTGTCGACCACGACGGCGCCGCGCTTGACGGCCTCGGGCAGCAGTTCCTTGGCGATATCGTCGCCGGCAGCGCCGAGTACGATGTCGCAGCCCTCAAAAGCCTCGGGGCAAGCCTCCTCAATCACAACCTGCTCGCCGCGGAACTCGACGGTCTTGCCCGCAGAGCGCGCGCTCGCCAGCAGCTTGAGCTTGCCAACCGGAAACTCCTGCTCGTTGAGGCACTCGAGCATCTGGGTGCCAACAGCTCCCGTCGCGCCCAAAATAGCAACCGTGTACTGTTTCATGCTTCCCCCTTTTAAGGTTGTGGCTTTTGCCCGCACGCCGAGCAGGCTGAATAGTCTTGCCCAGTTTATACAAAAACGGGACGGATATGAAACCCGCCCCGTCGAAACGAAACCGAAACGAAACGCCCCACGGTAGATTTTTGAGACATGACCCAAAAACCTACCGAGCAGTCACTACTTTTTGAGCGCGGCCGGGACGGGATCGACCGGCGCGGGAGCCTCCAGGTCGGAGACCTTCACAATGCCGTTCTCATCGGAGAAGGCGCGGTAAATGGTCCGAATCGCCAGGTCGAAGTCCTTCTCCTCGACACCGATAATGATGTTGATCTCGTCACAGCTCTGCGAAATCATACGCACGCTCACGCCGGCCTGGCCAAGCATGCCAAACAGGTGGCCCGAGATACCTGCGCGGCCGCGCAGGTTACGGCCGACGGTCGCGATGAGCGCCAAGCCCTCAACGACCTCGATCTCGAGCGGCTCGACCTCCTGCTGAATGTCGCCCACGAGCGAGTACAGCGAGTCGTGCACGTCCTGCTCCTGCACCACGGCGCCAAAGCGGTCGACACCGGTGGGCATGTGCTCGACGGAAACGTCATAGCGCTCGAAGACCGAAAGCGCGCGGCGCATAAAGCCGACACGCGGCTTGGTGCGGTCGCGGGCAACGTTGATGGCGACAAAGCCGCGCTTGCCGGTCACGCCGGTAATGATGGGCTCCGCCTCGCCCTCATCAGCCGTCTCGCTAATGATGGTGCCGGGGTCCTGCGGCGCATTGGTGTTCTTGATGACCAGCGGAATACCAGCCTCGCGCACGGGGAACACAGCTTCCTCGTGCAGGACGCTTGCGCCCATGTACGAAAGCTCGCGCAGCTCCTCGTAGGTAACGCGCGCAATGGGCTGAGCCTCGGGCACAATACGCGGATCGGCAGAATAGAAGCCCGAAACGTCGGTCCAGTTCTCGTACAGGTCGGCGCCCAGGCACTTGGCCAGGATCGAGCCCGAGATATCGCCGCCGCCACGATCGAGCAGCTTGATCTGGCCCTCACGCGTCGCGCCATAGAAACCGGGCATAACGAAGCCGCCCTGCTGACCGTACTCTTGCACCAGCTCGGAGGTGCGATTCATGCTGAGCGTACCGTCGTGATGGAACGCCACGACCGTCGCGGCGTCCAGGAACGGTAGGCCCAGGTACTCAGCCATCAGGCGAGCGGTAAAGTACTCGCCGCGGCTTACGAGCTCCTCAGTAGAGTAGCCACCGGAGCGAGCACGCTCGGCAAAGGCCGCAAACTCCTCACGGATGGGATAGGTGAGCTCCAGCTCGTCAGCGATATCAAAATAGCGCTGGCCAATGTCCTCGAGCAGTTCCTCGCACGACACGTGGTACTTAACGTGCGCGTTAACCAGGTAGAGCAGGTCGGTCACCTTGGTGTCGCCCTTAAAGCGGCGACCGCAGGCGGAAACCACCACAAAACGGCGAGCCGGGTCGGCATCGACGATGGCCTTGATTTTCTTAAAGTGTTCGGCGTCGGCGACCGACGAGCCGCCAAACTTGGCAATCTTAATCATGGGCTGGAGGTTACCTTTCTAAAAAGCCTCTGCGAACCTATTTTGCGCGCTCTGATACCATGGGTTCACCGATTGGGACCAAGGTATCCGAGGAGCACTGTTATATGGGAACTTATCATAGTACACGAGGACGCACTTTATCATGCTCAAGTAAGGTGGCAATCCGCACCGGCATAGCTCCCGACGGGGGTTTGTTTGTCTCGGACGAGCTTGGCACCCAGCAGGTCGATATCAGCTCGCTTGCAGATAAATCGTACTTTGAAATCGCTCAAAATGTGTTGGGAATGTTACTGAACGATTACACGGACGAAGAAATTTCGGCGTGTGTCGACGAGGCATATCGTGGCACGTTCGCAAGTGAAGAGGTCACACCGCTCGTCAAACTCGATACAGCGCCGGGCACCGACGTCCCTCAAACCTATGTGATGGAGCTCTTTGGCGGCCCCACGAGCGCCTTTAAGGACGTCGCCCTGCAGATGCTCCCCCGCCTCATGGCCCGCACCTCCGCCAAGGACGGCGGCGCCGAGCGCATCATGATCGTCACCGCCACGTCGGGCGACACCGGCAAGGCCGCACTCGCCGGCTTTGCCGACGCCCCGGGCACGGGCATTACCGTCTTTTATCCCGAGGGCAAGGTCAGCCGCGTCCAGAACCTGCAGATGTCCACACAGGAGGGCGAAAACGTCGCCGTCTGCGGTATCCGCGGCAACTTTGACGACGCCCAAAGCGCCGTCAAGCGTATCTTTGCCGATAAGGAACTGGCCGAGCGCCTGAAGGCCGCCGGCACCGTGCTTTCGAGCGCCAACTCCATCAACGTCGGCCGCTTGGTGCCGCAGGTCGTCTACTACTTTGCCGCCTATGCGCAACTGCTACGCGCCGGCGCTATCGAGGCTGGCGACGCCGTAGAGTTCTGCGTGCCCACCGGCAACTTTGGCGATATCTTGGCCGGCTACTACGCCAAGCGCATGGGTCTGCCCGTCGCCAAGCTCGTCGTGGCGAGCGACAAGAACAACGTGCTTGCCGACTTCCTGACCACCGGCGTCTACGATCGCAACCGTCCGTTCTTCACGACCATCTCGCCGTCGATGGACATCCTCATCAGCTCTAACCTGGAGCGCATGCTGTACTTCCTGTCCAATGGCGACTGCGAGCTTGTTGCCGGCCTTATGGAGCAGCTGGCACAGACCGGCCGCTACGAGGTGACCGCCGAGCTGCTGGCCAAGATCCAGAGCGTGTTTGGCTGCGGCTGGGCCACCGAGGACGAGGTCCGCGCTGCCATCAAGAGCTGCTGGGGTGCGAACGGCTACATAATCGACCCGCACACCGCTTGCGGCTATCACGTCTTTGAGCAGGTCGCCCCCGCCGAGGGCGCCAAGGCCCGCGTGCTGCTTTCGACCGCCAGCCCCTACAAGTTCCCGCGCGCCTGCTGCGACGCTCTGGGCCTCAACGTTCCCGAGGATGATTTTGAGGCTATGCGTGTACTCGAGCAGGCCACCAACACGGTCGCCCCGACCCAGCTCGCCGAGCTCGAGTCCAAACCCGTCCGTTTCGAAGACGTCTGCGACGTAGCCGATATGGCCAACTACGTAGAGTCTGCAGCAAAAAAGATGACTTCCAACTAAAACCCCTTATTAAGCGCCGGCGAAAGCCGGCGCACCTTCTTTCATCAGATAACCCTCGGGATGATGGCGAACTGACATGCGGGTCTGCCTGTTTAGTTCGTCGCGAGTTCCGCACGAGCCGGAAAGCACTTAATGTGCTTTCCGAGCGAGCCAGGACTGCCCGAGCAGCGAACTAAACAGGCAGACCGCCCAGGAGATTCCCATGATCAAGATCACCGTCCCAGCAACAAGCGCCAACTTGGGCATTGGCTACGATACCCTCGGCATGGCCGTCAGCCTCTACTCGCACTTCACCTTCGAGCGCGCCGACAAGCTCACCATCACGGGCTGCCCCGAGGAGTTCCAAAACGAGAGCAACCTAGTCTACGTGAGCTTTGTGGATGCGCTGGCCGCATGGGGCGAGCCGGCCTTCCCCGTCGCCATCGACATTCAGACTGACGTTCCCGTCGCTCGTGGCCTGGGTTCCAGCTCCACCTGCGTTGTCGCTGGTATCATGGCCGCCGCCGCTTTAACGGGCCACACCGTCGACCGCGCCGAGCTCGTCCGCATTGCCACCGAGGTCGAGGGCCACCCCGATAACGTCGCCCCCGCTATCCTAGGCGGCGCCGTCTGCTCCTTTACGCCGACCGACTCGCTCCCCCAGTGCCTTCGCTACGAGGTGAGCGATCGCTTGCGTTTTATTACCGTGATTCCGCCCTACGAAGTACACACGAGTGAGGCGCGCAAGGTCGTGCCGCAGGAGATCCCGCTCTCCACCGCCGTGTGGCAGATGGGCCGCATCGCCGGCATGACGCGCGGTTTGGAGACTGGTGACCTGGACCTGATTGCCGCCGCTAATGACGACCGCATCCAGGAGCCCTATCGTCGCCGCCTGATTCCCGACTACAACGCTGTGCGCGACACCTGCCTTAACGGCGGCGCCAAGACCATCTGGATCAGTGGCTCCGGCTCGACCCTCATGGCCGTAACTGATGACACCATCGTGGCAAAGTTCCTGCAGGTCAAGCTGCGTGAGCAGTTCCCCAAGTGTGACACGCATATTCTGACGTGCGACACCGAGGGCGCTCAAATCGAGTACCTGTAGACATCGCCGATCGGTCTGTCCGGGCCACCCGGGGGCATCCCCTTAAAAACGTCCTCGCACTTGAGGCCCGCTTATCCTGCTCCTTCGGAGCATCGGATAGGCGGGCCTCGTGCTGCGGAATGTTTTTAAGGGGATGCCCCTGGGTGGCCCTATGGTAACGTGACTAGCGATGTCTACAGGGACCCACGCTTTGAAGGGGCGCCGGGCTGAAATTATGGCCTTTTATTGGTAGGGGCTCTTGCTAGGCTGGAGCCCTTACTAGAGGCAGGCCTCGGCGATGCGGCGTTTGAGTTCGTCGATGCCGGTGCCGGTTTGGGAGCTTGTGATGATTACGTTCTCGGCCGGGACGTTGAGCTGCTTTTTGATGGCTGCTGACTGGCGGGCCTGCTGGGTGCGGCTGAGCTTGTCGGCTTTGGTGAGGCAGACGATAAAGTTGAACTCGTTGCCTTGCAGGTAGTCGATCATGTCATGATCGAGCTTGCTGGGGTCGTGACGAATGTCAACCAGTGATACAACCAGGTTAAAGCTGCGCTCGGAGTCAAAGAAGTCGCCGATAAGCTCGGCCCAGCGATCGCGCTCAGCTTTGGAGCGACGGGCGAAACCGTAACCCGGCAGGTCGACAAAATGCACGTCATCGGCCTCAAAGAAGTTGATGTTGCTCGTTTTGCCCGGCGTACTCGAAACCTTGACCAGGTTCTTGCGGCCAAAAAGCTTGTTCATAATCGACGACTTGCCCACGTTGGAGCGGCCGACAAAGCTCACCTCGGGGCAGGTGGACTCGGGAATCTGCGAAACCTTGCCATAGCTGGCGACGAACTTGGCAAGCTGATAGTTAATGGAATCGGCCATGGACACTCCTTGGTCGTAGGTTTTTACAAAACGGGCGCGCTATTGCGCGGCGGCAATACGACGAACGATGTCAAGCGTGATGCCGCTCGCGGTGCGAGCGTACTCATCCAGATCGAACTCGCGCTCACAAAACGCGTCATATGCCTCGTCACAATTATCGCTGATAGCGCGCAGCACCAGGCAATCGACACCATTCTTGGCCGCGATGTGCGCAATTGCCGCGCCCTCCATCTCGACGCAATCGGCATGCGTGGCCTCAATCGCAGCGTTACGCATGGCGTCACCCGTAACAAAGCGGTCACCCGTGGCGATAGTGCCACACAGGAACTGCTTGGGGTCCTTCTCCGCAGAAGTCTCCTCCGTCGAGGCATCCACAAATCCATGCTCGGCAAGCACGGCGGCAGCAACATCAACCAACGCCGGCGTCGAGACAAACTCCTCGAGCCCCGGCGCCGACTCGGCAATGAGTGCCGTGTCAGTATCCAGATAGCGCAGGCACTTGCCAATAATCACGTCGTTAATATGGAGCTTAGGGTTTAGGCCGCCCGCGATACCCGAAAACACAACTGCCCGCGGGGCGTATTTGCTGATGAGATGCTGCGTTGCGGCGGCGGCATTCACGGTGCCCATGCCAGCGGTCGTGGCGACTACTGTCAGACCGTCAAGCTCGCCGCTTACAACGGTCAAGCCCGCCTCTTGCGACACATGAGCGCCGTTCAGTTCTTCTTTAATCTGCGTAACCTCTTTTTCGAGTGCGCCTATGATCGCGATGGTTGCCATGCCATCCCCCCAAATTCGTGCAAATTGCTTATCCACGGTATGGTACCAGCATTTTGGTTCTTTCACTTTTTACGAAGTCGCTAGGCCAACGAGGACCGCACATCATAGAGCGCCTTTGCAATCGCAGCCGTAACCTCGCTCGAGCGATCGCTCCACGGCATCGACGTCATGACGCTCATAACATAGCTATGGCCGTCGACGTCGATCAGTCCGGCATCGCATGTCGAATAGCAACCGTCCTCGCTGATCCAACCCGCCTTGTTGCGCACCAAGACCTGATCGTCCGCAATGCCATCGCGAATAAACGATCGGGTCGTAGAGGTCAGAAGGCCCGACAGCCATTGCGACGTCTCGGTGTCACAGCTCAAATACTCACTCATCTCGCACCACAACTTGGCCGAGGTGCGCGGGCAGTAGGTCGGAAAATCACTCATCGGATCCAGTGCCGTTTCGTTATCAACACCCAGGTTGGCAATCCAATCCTCATAGCCATCATGGTCAAACGCCGCGCGTAACGCGATAAACGAATCGTTGTCCGAGTTGACGACGGCATTCTCGATAAGGTCGCGTACCGTCTGCCAGCCCATGCTGTAACCACCATACGTGGCTAAAGCCCAATCGAGCGACACCTGCCCCGATTCGACCAACGTCTCGCAAATATAGAGCGCATACAGCGCCTTGTAACTGCTCGCTCCATACACCGCGACATCGGCGTTATACGTCACGCCCCTACCGCTCGATAGGTCGTAGAACACTACGCCTACGTCGCCCAGCTCCTGCGCCCGACTCAGGGCATCCTGGAGCGAGGTAAGGCTCTGATCCTCCAAGGTAGGAGTCTTGTTATCCACCAACGAGAAGGTTTGAACGGTATCACCCGAAGGGATATCGTTGAAGTCCGCCTTCGAAAGTCTCGTCTTGAGATCTGCCGTCGACAGAGCTTGATCTGCCGACGCTTTGGACTTTGAAACCTTCTCGTTTTGCAGCTGTACCGTTGACGCATCTGAGCGCACCGTTCGCTCCAAGGCGTGGGTTTTAACGGCAATTCCGAGGATAAAAACCGCTAACGCTAGCATTCCTATGGCGGCAATCTTCGCCCCGCGAAAGCGAGCGTCGGCAAGGCCGCGCGAAGACATGCCCTTCGTCTCATATCTGCTGCCATGCTGCGGCACATACTCGTCCCGCGATTTGCCCTTTCGCACGTGGTCTCCTGATTGTGCCCGTTCATATACGAGCAGCATAATACTGAGCAGCCATTTCTTTCCCAAATTGTTTGACACCGTTTAAGGCGTCTTTAAAGAAACCACAGGCGTATTTATCCAAATGGCACGATTCTGTTGCGCATCTCTGCCCAAAACGCAGTTGCGGTGAAATAGTTCCTGTTTGGACGGCATAGGCCGATACACAAGAACTATTCCACCGCAACTTGACGGGGCTCTTTAGCGATCAACTATGTGCCCGGGGCACTCATTTAAGTCTGTCCCCAATGAGTGCTGCTAGCCGATGGCGTTTTTGAGTTCCGCACGGCGCTTTTTCATGCCGGCCATGACGGCGTTGCGCAGCTCGGGCATGCGCGCGGTATCCATCTGGGGCACGCCCTCGAGCTTATAGGGAATACCCAGTTGCTCGTACTTGACGACACCCATCGTGTGATACGGCAGCATTTCCAGGCCCACCACGTTGTGCCATGGAGCGATCAGGCGACCGAGCTTCTCGCATTCCTCCGCCGTGTCGGTGATACCCGGCACCACCACATGGCGAATAACAACCTTAATCTTGCGACGGGCAAGCTCATCGCCAAACGCCAGGATGCGCGCAGGATCGCAACCGGTCAGCTTTTTATGCTCAACCGGATCGGCATGCTTGATGTCGAGCAGCACCATATCGGTCTCGTTGAGAACAGCATCGAACTTCTCCGGATGCTTGGGATCAAATGCATAGCCACAGCTGTCTAGGCAGGTGTGTACGCGGCCATCGGGGTTGTTGTGCATCACACGGAACAGGTCGGCCAAAAACTCGGGCTGCAGGAGCGGTTCGCCGCCCGAAACGGTAATGCCGCCGCTACGGTAGAACTCATGGTTGCTCTGGAACTCGTCCATGAGATGCTCGACGGTCACCATCGTGCCACCGTTAACAGACCAGGTATCGGGATTGTGGCAATACGCGCAGCGCATGGGACAGCCCTGAACAAACACCACAAAGCGGATGCCGGGACCGTCGACCGTACCCATCGTCTCAATCGAATGCACGCGGCCCAGGGCAAACGCAGAGTCCTCGGGACGAGCGTCCACACCCTCGAGCGTCATCTCAGCCATTCCCGCTACCTTGCCTCTCATTGGTTTTAGTTACATAAATGTCAGAGCCATTCTAGCCCATACGCATGATGGCAAAACGGTTTAGGGGTCAATTAGGTCGTCCTATTTTACTTCACGCAAAAGCGGCGGGAAGGTTGTCACAACCCGCCCGTCGCCGAGGCAATAGAAATCGATAGACGCCAGGCCTTACGCCTTAAGCGTGAGCACCGCACCGAAGGCGGTCGGGCCGCAATGGCTCGAGATGACACCGCCAACCTGAGTCCAGGTAATATCCTTAAAGCCCAGGTCATGCGCATAGACCTCCATGTCGTCGCGCAGCTCCTGGGAAAGGCCCACCGAATACGCCAGGCCAATGTGCGAGTAGTCGATCTCGCCCTTGGCAACCATGTGGTCAATAAAGGCGCGGGCGCACTTGAGCATAGAGCCGCGGAACTTCTTAGTCGCCACGAACTTGCCGCCCGTCACCTCAATGCAGGGCTTAATCTTGAGCAGATGGGCGCCTAGGAACGCGACGTTGGACAAGCGACCGCCCGCCTTAAGGAAGGCAAGGTCCGTAGGAACAAAGCCCAACAGCACGCGGTCCATGACGGAGTTCGTAAATGCAAAGATCTCGTCGACGGTGGCATCGGGGTGAGCCTCGATGTATTTGGCGGTCTCGACGACAACGAGCGACTGGCCCACCGAGACAAAGCGCGTGTCCATGGAGAACACGTAGTCGCGCCCCTGGGCCGCAATCTTTGAGGACTGATGCGAGCAGGTCGTGGCCTCGGAATACGCGAGATGCAGAATAGTCGCGTCGGGCTGCTCGGCGTGAATGCGGTCGTACACACGGGAGAAATCTGCCGGTGCGCAGCCACTGGTCTTGGGCATCACGCCAAACTCGTTGCAGCGCGAATAAATCTCGAGCGGATCGATCGAGCCGTCCTCGACGGTCTCGTCACCAATCGTGACATGCATGGGCACGCGCACGATGCCGTAGCGTTCGCAGAGCTCTGGCGTCACATCCGAACCAGATTCAACCACGATTACGTACTTGCCCATTCTTATCACGACCCATCTCGACATTGGTTTTTCAATACATGGCACGCGCCGCCGCACTGTTGCACAACGGCGCCCAAGCGCCAAAGAGACGCCGTCCCTTGCACATAACAAAGGACAGCGTCTCCCTGGAAAACTCCGTGCTTGGCTGAGATTTTACACGGTTTATAAATGAGTGTTACTTATCCCGCAAACGGTAGCTATACGCGATAAACGGTAGTTCGCTGCGGCAACTGCAACACATTCCGCCCAGCAAGTCCAATCGTGCCTCACGCATGGTTAATGCGCGAGGCGGTAGAAATCCATCGACGCCGCACTCTCGGCATGCAACCCCATCGCCGGAACCGCCGGCGAATAGGTACGGCTCGTAAGTGCCGCCTCGCCGCCATTTGCAAAAATCTCGACCATCGTAGTGTCCGAAAGCACGCGCAGGTCGCGAAGCTCGCTGAGCTCGATCGACCTCTGGTCGCGCCCATAGCCTTCGTCACCCATGTCGAGGGTAAGCATCCCGTCTGCATAGCGCACAAAGACACCCTTGCGGATTTCGAGCTCGACCATCTTGGCGCCCTCACAGGAAACCACAACATCAAACAGGCGGCCCGGCTCCTCAACGGTTTCACCGCCTGTCGCGCGAACGCAGTCGCCGCGCATCCTCTCAATCTCGTGCGCCGGCTGCTGGCAGAGCTTACCATCGCGCATGCTCAGCTCTCGCGGCACCGTCAACGCGCACTGCCACCCGCGCGCCACCGTCGGGTTTTCTGCCGTCGCGTCGGGGCAACCCGACCATCCGATCATCAAACGCCGGCCTGCAGCATCCTCAAAGGACTGCGGAGCATAGAAATCAAAACCGGCATCGACCATCGGGGGCATGCCCTGCCCGACGATTTTAAAGCTCGGCGCCTCCCAATCGGCCTCGATGGAGAACCACACGCACTGATGCGGATTGCGGTAACGCCATCCATCGGCAGGCACACCCTGCGGACAGCAAACGAGAATAAGCTCACCATCGAGCTCGAACAGATCGGGGCACTCCCACATAAAGCCAAACTTCTCGCCCAGCTCAATACGCGTCGCATAGTTCCAGTCCTCTAGATCGCGCGAGGTATAGACAAGCACGCAGCCGCGATCGTCTTTCGTACGAGCGCCCAGAACCATGTAGTAGATACCGTCGTGCTCAAGGATCTTGGGGTCGCGCACGTGCGTACCGATATCGTCGGGGTAATCGACCGGTCCAACAGCTATGCACTTCTCGCCCAATTCGTCGGGATTCTCGGCAACCATATGAATCTGGTTTTGCTCACGACCCGTCAACACGTAGTCGTAATCATCGCGGTCAAAATGCTTGACGTTGCCGGTATAGAAGTAGTGAATCTTGCCATCGCGTACAAAGGCAGAACCAGAATACGCTCCGTTCGAATCCAAATCGGAATCGGGGAACAGCACGGAGCCATGATTCTCGTACGTCACAAAATCCTTTGTCGTCAGATGGTTCCAAAGCACTGGACCGCCATGCGCAGCATCGAACGGATCGTATTGATGATAGATGTGATACGTATCACCAATCTGAACCAAACCGTTGGGGTCGTTGAGCCAGCCAAGCTCAGGCTCCACATGGAACAGGAGCCTATCGGGGTCGGACGCGATGCGACCAGCCGTCTCATCCTGTCCGGCACGCCACTGCTCATAGTCCGCGCGTGTCACCTTATTTTTTTGATTAAACATCGCCATTGACTTTCTCGTCTATAGGGAAGGACGCTCGACTCGCACGAGCCGAGCGCCCTTCCTCAAATGGACTTATCCGCACATTACGCTGAACGGCTCAACTAGAAGCTGACATCGAAGCCAGCACCAGCGCCCTCTTCATCGGTGGTCGGAACGCCCTTTGCCTTGTTGTAGGCAAAGATCAAGACGATCGGCACGATAAAGGCGATGAGATTACCAGCCACATACCACACGAGAGTCTCGGGCGTAACGATGAGCAGGCCAAGCACACCGGTCAGACCCTGACCGATGGCGCGCACCTCAAAGAACTTCACGAAGGCACCGCCGCAGCCTGCACCGATGCATGCGCAGATGAACGGAATGATCGAATAGCGCATGTTTGCAGCGAAGATAGCGGGCTCGGAGATACCGACCAGCGTCGGAATAAAGGACGACATGCAGATGTTGCGCTCTTTGGAGTGCTTCTTGTGAATGAGGTACATGCCGATGGCGCCGCCGCCCTGGGCGATGATGGAGACCGACCAGATGGCCTGGATGTAGTTGAAGCCAGTCGTGGCAACGAGGTTTGCCTCGATACCCTGGATGAACTGATGCGTACCGGTAACGACGAGCGGCTGCAGGAACGCGGCGAAGACAAAGGCACCAAAGACGCCCATCCTGTTGTACAGGACATCGATTACGCCAGCGAGGACGTCGCCGATCAGGTTGCCGAGCGGGCCGAACACGGTGAACAGGGCAACGTTAGCAAGAATCAGGGTAACGGTCGGGACAAAGACAAACGAGACGACCTCGGGGATGTACTTCTGGGCAATCTTTTCGACCTTGGCCATAAACCAGGCAGTCAGGATTGCAGGGAACACGCCGCCCTGGAAAGCAACCATGGGGATGGAGAGCGGACCGAAGTTCCAGTACTCAGCACCCGTCGGGTCCATAACGAACGTGTTACGGTTCATAAGACTCGGGTGAACCATGACGATACCGACGAGGATGCCCAGGATCGGGTTGCCGCCAAAACGCTTGACCGCGCTATACATAACCAGGACAGGCAGGTAGTCAAAGGTGGTGGCGATAATGGCAAAGAAGCTTGCGAGGTTCTTGAGGAACTCGCTGTGATCGGCGAGGCTGCCCTCCATGCCGAAGAGGCCGTTGGCAACGATCAGCGACTTAAGGCCGATGATGATTGCAGCGCCGACGAAGGCGGGAATGATGGGGATAAAGATGTCCGAGAATACCTTGAGGACCGAGAAGAACTTGCCCTTCTTGTCCGCCTCGGCGCCCTTGACCTCGGAAGCGCTGATCTCCTTAACGCCCGTCAGAGCCATAAACTTATCGTAAACCTTGTTGACGGTACCGGTACCGAAGATGATCATGAGCTGGCCGCTGTTGTACAGCACGCCCTTGACGCCATCGATGTTCTCGAGCTCGGCCTTGTTGTATTTGCTCGTATCCTTGAGCACCAGACGCAGACGGGTCACGCAATGCGTGGCGCCCTCGATGTTCTCCAGTCCGCCGACGTTGTCGACGACTTGCTGGGACACTGCCTTGTAGTCCATGTTCCTCTCCATTCCTTTTCTAAATCATAAAACGGTTCGTTGCCGCTACAGAGACGCGATCGTTGCGTTTGCGCACTTGAGCGCACCGTCGGTGACGGTAAGCGCCACACCTTGGCCCTGCTTGTTGCAGAAGCGAGCGTTGAGCGCAACATCATCGACAAAGATGGTCGCGATATCGTCGTCAACGACCAGGCGCACATGATGAGTGCCCTCGCCCTTAAAGAACAACGGACGCTCGAGGCCCATGTTGTTGACCTGGAACCACGGGTACTGGGGAGCCGGCGTGAACTCGAGCTTGCCCTCGCGCAGGTTGGCGCGGAACTCATAGGCAAGACCGGTCTCGGCGTCCTCGGCGAACTTGACCGAGAAGCCGGCAGCGTTACCGCCGAGCTCAATGTCGGTATCGAGCAAGTAGGTGGAGCCGGCGTCTGCAGACAAAACCTGCTCGACCTTGCCCGACTCGCAGGAGAGCTCGAAGGCTTCGACAGCCTTGCCCTCGCCAAAGGCGCCGAGCATGCTGTCGGGAAGCTTGGTGCCGAGCGTTCCGTCGGCACGCTGAACGATCTCGAGGGGCATGAAGGTACCACCCCACAGGTAAGAGCTGGGGTCGTCGCCCTCGTCACGCGTAGGAACCCAACCAAAGAGAACGCGACGCTCGCCATCGAATGCGGTGCGAGCGGCGTAGTACGCGCGGCCGTCGAAGGAGTCGTCAGCGGGGGTAATCCAAGGACCGTTGATGGACTTGGACATGCGGTAACGGGTCTTGTTGCCGTCGCTGTACTCGGAAAAGACGAGGTACCACCAGTCGCCCATCTTAAAGAGATCAGGCATCTCAAACATGGTGTACAGGCCTGGGTTCCACCAGTCGCCCTGGAACTCCCAGTTGGTCAGATCCTTGGAGGTGAACTTGACCAGGCGGCCGGTCATCAGACGCTTGTCCTCGCCCACACGCGTGCCGAGGATGAGCATGTACTCTTCGTTCTCCTCATCCCAAAGCACAAAGGGATCGCGCCAGTTGCGGTCATCGTAACCCTCCTGGGGCGGAAGCAGCGTCTCGGCGATGTTCTTCTCCCACTTGACGGCGTCGTCGCTCGTTGCGTGAAGAAGAACCTGCTTCATCAAACGTGCGCGGACCTTATCGCGATTGCAACCAGTGTAGAGCGCATGGTACTTGTCGCCCACCTTAAACACCGTGCCGGCATAAATGTACTGGTCGACTTCCTCGTCGCCGCCGCGCTCAAGGCTCTCGCCAAAGTCCTTGTAGTTGACGAAATCCTTGGTCGTAGCGAGTGCCCAGCCAAACGGCTCTCCGAAAGGTTCGGGGTTACGCGTGTCACGCTGATGATAGAGATAGAACGTGCCGTCCTCGCCGTACGGCATGATGTCGCCTACCCAAATTCCCTCAGGCTGGTAATACACCTTGTGCATCCGAGACTTCCTTTCCACGACATACTAACTCGGTACAATGGCAAGATATGTCAATCGTTTTCATATGTCAAACGTTTTCATATCAATACGTCTTTTCGCAGTTCCAGTCGTCGGTAAACGGTTGACATATGCCGGCGAACGGTCATCGGAGGCGTTTGAGGAATTCTTTTGGCACAGGATGAACTACGCGGTTTTGCCCTCAATGAGTTCAACGGGGAGCTTGATATTCGATTCGGGATTATCGCCGTTAATAAGAGCGATGATGGATTGCGCCGCGAGCTCTCCGATGCGATCGATATCTTGACGTACGGTTGTTAAGTCAGGCATAAACGTCATAGTTCGGCGGGCACCATCCGCGCCCACGACCTTAATATCGTCTGGAGCGCTCAAGCCGCGCTGCTTCATCACGTTGAGACAGATGGCCGCCATCGTATCGTCTCCCGCAAAGATGCCGTCAATATCGGGGTTCTCATCGAGGATCTTCGCAACGACCGCGCCCTTTTCGTCGTCGGGCTTAACGAACTCAACCTCACGGACAAGCGCGGACAAACCGGCCTGCTCAACAACATCGAGGTAGGCATCGGTACGCTTATTGGCGGGCATGCGCATGCGGCTATTGCTGCGCAGGCACAGGATACGCCTGCAGCCGTCATCAATCAGACGGCGCGTGGCGAGCTCGCCAATGCCATAGCTGTCACTTGCAATCTGGACAGAGCCCTCGCCAAGATCGCAGTCGATGCCAACCAGGCTCAAGCCCATCTCGGCATATGCCTCGGCACCGATATTGAGGGAGTTGACGATGACGCCGTCGACCATATTGCGGCGGAGCATGTCAATATAGGAACGCTCAAGATCGGGTCGATTGGCACTGTTGCACAGCAACATCTTAAAGCCGTTTTCCGCTAACGTGCGCTCGACCGCCTGCACAACCTGAGCATGGAACGGGCTGCTCACAAAGGGAACGATCATGCCGATAAGGTTCAGACGGCCGTTGAGCATGGCACGGGCGATATCGTTGGGCGTATAGTTGATGCGCTCCATCGCGGCATGGACCTTATCGCGGGTCTCTTGGCTAATATAGCCGCGATTATTAAGCACGCGAGATACCGTAGTAGGCGAAACCCCCGCCACCGCTGCAACTTCCTTGATGCCAGGCTTAGCAGAATCCTTAGAACGAGCGCCCTCGCGAGCCATAGCACCCTCCCCCATCAACATGTCATACGTTTACATACGAACAAAGCATACCCCAACAACAGCGGGAAGACGGTAACGGCACAAGTAAGTAGACGACTCATCCAAATAATTAGGAGAGTTCCGCCTAAAGGGTGACTACACAGGACCCCCGCCGGGCCGCTTTGGGTTACTTTCCAAAACATTTCCGCAGGACGCAAAGGGCTCCGCCGCGCGAAGCGCGCAGCGGAGCCCTTTGCATGTCCGAGGACGTTTTGGAAAGTAACCCAAAGCGGCCCGGCGATCCTGCGGGAGTTAAACCCCTTTAGAACTTGTCGTGGAAGGTACGCGAAATGACCTCGTCCTGCTGCTCCTTGGTGAGCGTGTGGAAGTTCACGGCATAGCCGGAAACGCGGATGGTCAGCTGCGGGTACTTCTCGGGGTGAGCCTGAGCATCGAGCAACGTCTCACGGTTGAAGACGTTGATGTTCAGGTGATGGCCACCCTTCTCGGCGTAAGCGTCGAGCATGTGGACCAGGTTATCGGCCTGAGTCTCGGAAACTTCAGAAACCTTCATAATGTGTCTCCTTCGATCGATAGGCGCCGGCCGAAACCGGCGCGCTAATCAGTAATCGTTATTGTTAGTATAGCACTAACAATAGTTACTCGCCCAGCTGATCAAGGTCGATATCGCCAAAGAACACCTGGTCCTCCTTGCCGAGCGCACCCGGGATGATGGAGAAGGTGTTGGAGATGCCGTCCTGAGCATCGCGGAACGGGAGCTTGGAAACCGAAGACAGCGAAGCGATGGCGCCGTGGCTATCGCGCTTGTGCATGGGGTTAGCACCCGGGGCGAACGGCTGGCCGGCCTTGCGGCCGTCGGGCGTGGAACCGGTCTTCTTACCGTACACGACGTTGGAGGTAATGGTCAGAACCGAGGTCGTGGGCACGGAGTTGCGGTAGGTGTCGTTCATGCGGATGTACTCCATGAACTGGTGCACAACGTCGTGAGCGATCTGGTCGACGCGGTCGTCGTCGTTACCGTACTTGGGGAACTCGCCCTCGGTCTCGAAGTCGACGATGATGCCGTTCTCATCACGGACGGGGTGGACCTTGGCGTACTTGATGGCGGACAGGGAGTCAGCCACGACGGAAAGGCCAGCGATGCCCGTAGCGAACCAGCGGTGCACGTGCTTGTCGTGCAGAGCCATCTGGATGCGCTCGTAGCAATACTTGTCGTGCATGTAGTGAATGATGTTCAGCGAGTTGACGTACACGCCAGCGAGCCACTTCATCATGTCGTTGTACTTGGCCACAACGTCGTCGTAATCGAGCGTATCGCCCTCGACGGCGCGATACTTGGGGCCGACCTGCTTCTTGGAGACCTCGTCAACACCGCCGTTGAGTGCGTACAGCAGGCACTTGGCCAGGTTGGCGCGGGCGCCGAAGAACTGCATCTCCTTGCCGATGCGCATGGAGGACACGCAGCAGGCGATGCCGTAGTCGTCGCCATGGTAAACGCGCATGAGGTCGTCGTTCTCGTACTGGATCGAGGAGCTGGCGACAGAAGTCTTGGCGCAGAACTTCTTGAAGTTCTCGGGCAGACGGGTCGACCACAGAACGGTCATGTTGGGCTCGGGGCTGGTGCCCATGTTCTCGAGCGTGTGCAGGTAGCGGTAGCTCATCTTGGTAACGAGCGTACGGCCGTCAACACCCATGCCGCCGATGGACTCGGTGACCCACTGCGGATCACCGGTGAACAGGGCCTGGTACTCGGGGGTACGGGCAAACTTGACCATGCGGAGCTTCATGATGAAGTGATCCACGAACTCCTGGATCTGCTCCTCGGTGAAGGTACCGTTGGCAAGGTCGCGCTCAGCGTAGATGTCGATGAACGTAGAGGTACGGCCGATGGACATAGCGGCGCCATTCTGCTCCTTGACGGCAGCGAGGTAGGCGAAGTACATCCACTGGATGGCCTCCTGCGTGTTGGTAGCAGGGTTGGAAATATCGAAACCATAGGTCTCGGCCATCATCTTGAGCTCGCCGAGGGCGCGGATCTGCTCCTGCAGCTCCTCACGGTCGCGGATGTTGTCGGCGGTCATGACCGTCGGGGTGGAAGCCTTCTGGGCCTCCTTGTCCTTGATCAGGTAGTCAACGCCGTACAGGGCGACACGACGGTAGTCGCCGATGATGCGGCCGCGGCCATAGCCATCGGGCAGACCGGTGATGATGTGAGCCGAACGGCAGGCGCGCATCTCGGGGGTGTAGACATCGAAGACGCCGGCGTTGTGGGTCTTGCGCTCGAAGGTGTAGCGCTCGACAACGTTCTCGTCGACCTTGTAGCCGTGCTGGCTGGCGGCCTGGCAAGCGATGCGGATACCACCGTTGACGTGCAGAGCGCGCTTGAGCGGCTTGTCGGTCTGGAGGCCGACGATGGTCTCCTTCTCGCGGTGGGCGTTATCGATGTAGCCAGCGGGGTGGCTCACGATACCCGTGACGGTCTTGGTGTCCATATCGAGGACACCGCCCTGCTCGCGCTCCTTAAGCAGCAGGTCGAGAACCTCGCCCCACAGCTCCTTGGTACGCTCGGTCGGGCCGGCGAGGAACGACTCGTCGCCCTCGTAGGGGGTGTAGTTCTTCTGGATGAAGTCTCGGACGTCAACCTCTCCCGTCCAGATGCCTTCCTTGAAGCCTTCCCATGCCTCCTGCATTGTGTAACCACGCTCCTAGTTACGTGTAATGCGGCGCTCTCTCACACCGCTGCTTATTGAATTCTTGAATGTTCGGCTTGCACCACCGGCTTCATTCGCCTTCCGTCGCGCGTTAGCGCAGGGAAAAACGTTTATTCACCTTGGTCTTGCAACCCTAAACCCAAGATTTCACCCGTTAGTGAAGGATAACATAGCCACCCCCTTCATCAGGGCTGTTATATGTTCCTTTTTTTGTGTCATTAGAGCGTTTTCAACAAATCCGCAGGAAACGCGCCCGCCATCAGCTACCGTTCACCGAATTATTTGATACTTCCCCTTGCCTTTATACGTCCTTCACTCTAGCTGTTATGCCAGCTTTAGCAGGGTAAAGTACCCACCGATAGATTTTTGGGACCTGCCTAAAAATCTACTTTTTCGCCGCGACGGAGGCGGTGGCATGAAATGCCCACGAAGGTAGATTTCTAGGCATGTCCCAAAAATCTACTGTATGAGGCGTGCATACAGGGGTATCATCTTTCACCGAAAATAGTTTCTAGTGTTAGGGGTTTTCGGTGGAAGATACCGATTTCCATGAGCTTGGACGTCAGCTCTTAACTGAGTTTGGCAGCATGCATCAGCGCATTTCGCGCTTTGTGGACAAAGCCCTCAGTGGTGAGATGGCCGTCATGCGCGCCCTCATGCTCGCCGGCGGTTCGCTCACGCCGAGCGAACTCGCTGATCGCGCCTGGGTTTCGAGCGCCCGCATCGCCAACATCCTACGCGCCCTCGAAACCAAGGGCTGGGTCGAGCGCGAGCACTCAAAGACCGACCGTCGTCGCGTACACGTCACGGTGACCGACAAAGGCCGACAAGATCTCGAAATCAAACGTCGGGAATTCGAGAAACGCACCGCGGCCTTCCTCGAGCAGCTCGGCGAAACAGATACCCAAGAGATGGTGCGCCTCCTAAGGCGTGCCAACGAAATTATCGATCGCAATCAAGAAAGGAGAGATGCCGAGTGAGGATTCTCAAGCTCTTTAAAAAGCATATCCTGGCACTGCTTACAGCTATCGTGCTCATCGTGATCAGCTGCAATGCCGACCTCGCGCTACCTACGTATATGAGCGACATCGTCGACGTGGGCGTGCAGCAAGGCGGCATCGCCTCGCCCGTACCCGACACCATTCGTGCCGAATCGCTCGACGACCTCGAACTCTTTATGAACACCAAGGACGCCAAAGCTGTGGAGGCCGTGTTTAGCAAGGCTGACAAAAACGGCATTCGAACGTACAAGGGCACCGAGGAAGGGCGTGCCGATGGCGGCAAGATTGCCGACATTATGAGCCTGCCCGAGACCGTCGTCCTTTCTCTCAACCAGGGCATCGACGCCAGCTCCATGGGCGATATGATGGGCACGTCCAGCGACCAAGACAGCAGCGCCGCCCAGGCCATGCCCTCCCCCGAGCAGATGGCAGCGATGACGCCCGAGCAGCTCGCCGAGATGCAGCAAAAGGCCGCAGCGGCGCAGAATATGCAAAAGCAGATTGATGCCGACGGCGGCAAGATCACCATGAAGAGCCTGCGTCTAGGCGTTGAAGGCGGCCTAATCGACCAAGGCAAGCTCGTCGAGGGCGCCAACGGTATGGCGGACAAAATGGGCTCCATGTCGGGCTCCATCGTGACCCAACGCGCCGTGAGCTATGTGCAGGACGAGTACAAGGCACAGGGTATCGACCCCGCCGACGTGCAGAACGCCTACCTGGGCCGCATGGCGACCACGATGTTTGGTCTGTGTCTGGTGTCGCTGGTCGCCACCATCCTGACCGGTGCCGTGGCTTCGCGCACCGCCTGCTCCATCGCCCGCGACCTGCGCCGCGAGACCTTCAACAAGGTTATGCACTTCTCGCCGGCCGAGGTGGGCAAGTTTAGCCAGGCCTCGCTCATCACCCGCTGCACCAACGACATTCAGCAGATTCAGATGGCCGCAACCCTGTTTATCCGCATGTGCCTCATGGCGCCCGTCATGGGCATCGTCGCCGTCATGCGCGTCCTGGCCAACCACACCGGCCTGGAGTGGACCATCGCCGTGGCCATCATCGCGGTCTCGGCCGTCGTCGGCGTGCTTATGGGCCTCACCATGCCCAAGTTCAAAAAGATGCAGAGCTTTGTGGACCGCGTGAACCTTACCGCCCGCGAGCTGCTCGACGGCCTTATGCCCATCCGCTCGTTTAACCGCGAGGAGCATGAGCTCGAGCGCTTTGACCAGGCGTCCCTCGACCTGATGACCACGCAGCTCTACACCAACCGCGCCATGAGCTTTATGATGCCGCTCATGATGCTCGTCATGAACTGCATCACCGTGCTTATCGTCTGGTTTGGTGCGCAGGGCGTGTCCGACGGCGTGATGCAGGTCGGCAACATGATGGCGTTTATCTCCTACACCATGCAGATCGTCATGGCGTTTATGATCCTCACCATGGTTTCGGTCATCCTGCCCCGCGCCGAGGTCGCAGCCGAGCGCGTGGAAGAGGTCATCACCTGTCCCACGAGCATCAACGACCCCGTCTCGCCCAAACTGCCCGCGGCCAACGCGCCGCGCGGTGAGCTCGCCTTCCACGACGTGAGCTTCCAGTATCCCGATGCCCACGCCGATGTCATCAGCGGTGTGAACTTCACCACGCACGCCGGCCAGATGCTCGGCATCATCGGCTCCACGGGTTCGGGCAAGTCCACGCTTGTGCAGCTCATCCCGCGCCTGTACGACGTCACCGGCGGCAGCATTTCGCTCGACGGCATCGACGTGCGCGATATGACCCTTTCCGAGCTTCGCCGCCGCATTGGCTATATCCCGCAGCAGGGGCGTCTGTTCTCGGGCACTGTCGAGAGCAACCTCAAATTTGCCGGCGACATGGTGAGCGATGATGACATGCGCCAGGCGGCACGCATCGCACAGGCCGAGGACTTTATCGCCGAGCGCGAGGGCGGCTACGACTCCCCCATCAGCCAGGGCGGCTCCAATGTCTCGGGCGGTCAGCGCCAGCGCCTGGCCATCGCCCGCGCGTTGGCCAAAAAGCCCGAGGTCGTGGTGTTCGATGACTCGTTTAGCGCCCTCGACTACAAGACCGACGCGCGCCTGCGCGAGGAGCTTGCCAAAAACGTTACCGACGCCGCGCTCGTGGTCGTGGCCCAGCGCATCGCGACCATCATGCACGCCGATCAGATCATCGTGCTCGACGACGGCCACGTAGTGGGCACCGGCACGCACGAGGAACTGCTGCACAACTGCCCGGCATACCTGGAGATCGCACAGTCGCAGCTTTCCGCCGAGGAGTTGGGGCTTACCCAAGAAGAGATTGAAGCCGTCATGGAAGGAGGCGAGCGCTAATGGCAGACGAGACCAAGACTCAGATTCCCAAGCCCACCCGCCGGCGCGGTCCCATGGGCCGCATGGGTGGTATGGGCCGCGGCGAAAAGGCCAAGGACTTTAAGGGCACCATGAGGCAGCTGCTCGGCTATATCGGCCAGCACAAGATTGCCGTGTTTGCCGCCGTCGCCTTTGCCGTATGCTCGGTCATCTTTAACATTGTGGGGCCCAAGGTGCTCGGCCAGGTTACGACCAAGCTGTTCGAGGGCCTGGTTGCCAAGGTCAACGGTACCGGCGATGTCGACTTTGCCTGGATCGCCAAGACGCTCGGCTTTTTGCTCTGTCTGTATCTGGCGAGCTCTGCCTGCAGCCTGATCCAAGGCTGGCTCATGACCGGCGTCACGCAAAAGATTTGTTATCGCATGCGCAAGGAGATCGCCGCCAAGATCGCCGTCGTTCCGATGAGTTACTTCAACGGCCACAGCAAGGGCGACGTACTCAGTCGCATCACCAACGACGTCGATACGCTCGGCCAGTCGCTCAACCAGAGCGTGACGCAGCTCATCACGTCTGTCACGCAGATTATCGGCGTGCTCGTCATGATGCTGTCGATCAGTCTGCCGCTCACCGGCGTCACCGTGCTCACGCTGCCGGCAGCCGCGATTATCCTGACCGTGATGATTCACTTCTCGCAGCCGTACTTCCGCGAGCAACAGCAAGTCCTGGGCGCCGTCAACGGCATTATCGAGGAGGACTTTGCCGGCCAGAATGTCATTCAGGTGTTCGACCGCGCCGAGGCCTCAATCGAGGAGTTCGACCGTCAAAACGACCGCCTCTTTATTAGCGGCTGGCGCTCGCAGTTCCTGTCGGGCCTGATGATGCCGCTTATGAGTCTGGTGGGCAACATGGGCTACGTGGGCGTCGTCGTGGTGGGTGCGCAGCTCGCGCTGACCGGCAACGCCACGCCCGGCGACATCCAGAGCTTTATCCAGTACGTGCGCAACTTTACGCAGCCGGTGCAGCAGCTGGGCAACGTGAGCAACACGATGCAGTCGATGGCCGCTGCCACCGAGCGCGTCTTTGAGTTCCTCGCCGCGCCCGAGGAGGAGCAGAAGGCCGACGCCCAGATTCCCGAGAAGCGCCCCGGCCACGTGGAGTTTGACCATGTCAAGTTTGGCTACACGCCCGACAAGACCATCATCCACGACTTTAGCTGCGAGGCGCAGCCCGGCCAAACCATTGCCATCGTCGGCCCCACCGGCGCCGGCAAGACCACGCTCATTAAGCTGCTGCAGCGCTTTTACGACGTGGACGGCGGTTCGCTGCGCGTCGAAGGCGTCGACGTGCGCGACTGGGACCGCGCGGCGCTGCGCGGCGAGTTTGCCATGGTGCTGCAGGACACCTGGCTGTTTAACGGCACCATCCGCGAGAACATCCGCTACGGACGCCCCGATGCGACCGACGCCGAGGTCGAGGCCGCCGCACGCGCCGCACGCTGCGACCACTTTATCCATACGCTCGCCGGCGGCTACGACTTTATGATCAATGAGGAGGGCACCAACCTCTCACAGGGCCAGCGCCAACTCGTGACCATCGCCCGCGCCATTTTGGCCGACCGTCCGGCGCTGATTTTGGACGAGGCGACTTCCAACGTCGATACCCGTACCGAGGAGCTTATTCAGCGCGCCATGGATGCGCTGATGCAGGGCCGCACGAGCTTTGTCATCGCGCATCGCCTGTCCACGATCCGCAACGCCGACGTGATCTTGGTGATTCGCGACGGCGACATCGTCGAGAAGGGCACGCACGACGAGCTGCTCGCCCAAGGCGGCTTCTACGCCGACCTGTACAATTCGCAGTTCGACGAAGCGGCGTAAATTCTGCCGCAGGGAACGAATAACGCCCGAGAACGGGGGCGCAGGATGAACTGCACCCCCGTTTTTTGTTCTGCGGCCCTCGAACCGCCTCCCCTGGGACCTGATTGACGCCCTCTCTCAAGGCCCCGTGGACAAAAAATGGCAAATATGAGTACTGTCACCTTTTTAGTAACAGCCAAAACTGCCCCAAACGACCTCATTGCGGCCTAGATATGCCTTCAAATTGATCAAAATGCCCGGTAGCATGCTTCTGTGTGCCAACGTTAATGAACATATTTACTGTTGTGTCTATTATCTTGTAAGATCGATATGATACTACGCTAGCAACAGTACTCATATTTGCCATTTTTTGACCACAGGGTATGCCGCAGAAGATCCAACTTGCTCCAGCGTGCCGTACGTTGGCCCTCCCCTTCCGGCGAGCGCCGACATTTCCCCAGATAAAACCGACCAAAATAAACCTGTCCCTTTTCGGCAGGTTTCACTTGCACTTTAGCGTGCGACAGCGGATAATGCCGAGCATTCGAGAATTCGCCAATTGTTGCCGTTAATTGATAAAGGAGGCCCCATATGGCCATGGAATTCAAGCGCAGGCTGCCGATCCCCATGGAGATCCGCGAGGAAATGCCGCTTTCCGCCGAGCTTACCGCCAAAAAGCAGGCATTCGACGCCGAGGTCGCCAAGGTCTTTACCGGCGAGGACGCACGCAAGGTGCTCATCATCGGCCCGTGCTCTGCCGACCGCGAGGACTCGGTGCTTGAGTACATGAACCGACTGGCCAAGGTCGCCGAAGAGGTCAAGGACAAGCTCATCATCATTCCGCGTGTCTACACCAACAAGCCGCGCACCAAGGGCACCGGCTACAAGGGGCTGCTGCACAACCCCGACCCCGAGGCGCCCGATGACCTGCTTGAAGGCGTTAAGGCCATCCGCCACATGCACCTGCGCGTCATCGAGGAGACTGGCTTCTTTACCGCCGACGAGATGCTCTACCCGTCCAACTACCAGTACCTCGTCGACCTGCTGAGCTACGTCGCCGTGGGCGCGCGCTCGGTCGAGAACCAGGAGCATCGTCTGGTGTCGAGCGGCATTTCGGTGCCCGTGGGCATGAAAAACCCCACCGCCGGTTCCACCACCGTTATGCTCAACTCCATCTACGCCGCCCAGGCACATCAGAGCTTTATCTTCCGCAACTGGGAGGTCGAGTGCGACGGCAACCCGCTCGCGCACGCCGTTATGCGTGGCTACATCGGTCTCGACGGTCGTACCTACCCCAATTACCACTACGAGCACCTGGAGCGCCTGGCCGAGCGCTACACCGAGCATGCCGGTTACGCCAACCCGGCGGCGGTCATCGACTGCAACCACGACAACTCGGGCAAGCGCCCGCTGGAGCAGTACCGCATTTGCAAGGAGGTGCTCGACAGCTGCCGCCGCAACGAGTCCATCTCCAAGCTGGTCAAGGGCTTTATGATCGAGTCTTACCTTGAGGACGGCAACCAGCCGGTCGATGGCGGTGTCTTTGGTAAGTCGATCACCGACCCGTGTCTGGGCTGGGAAAAGACCGACTACCTCATCCACGAGATCGCAGAGCGGGTTTAGTTACGCGGGCCGCATTTGGACAATCTGACGTTCAACTTCAAGGGCGCGACCAGAAGGTCAGCGCCCTTTCGTTTCACGTCACCTTGTCTCAAATGCGGCCCGCTCGCTGTCCGTCCTCTACCTGCGGCGTTGTCTTACTCCGGATGCGGCAGTTAGGGACGTTCCTTTTAATATGAGCAGGACATTGTCAAGAGGCAAAATCGGGCCTGGCCCCAACGATATGGGGTCAGGCCCTCTCTGAACTGCATCCCATTTCTTGGACTTTGAAATTAAGGTT
>NZ_QRLS01000010.1:0-95883 GCF_003472325.1 Collinsella sp. AM12-1 | reverse complement strand
TATGCGGTTGTCAATTTGCGAAAGAAATTATGCGTCACCTCGAATCGGGCTCTCCGCGCCAGCCGTATTTGAAGACCTACCCAGTAAAACGCATAGGCATATCACGGCAAGAAGCAGAATGTAACGACGACAGTGGTTTAACAAGACAACAGACATGACCGTTCCGATCCACACGGCAAGCTAATAAGTCGCATCGGAAAATGCCTGATAACAGCTCGTATCAGCGAATATAGTTCAAGTCCTACTTCAGACTCATGGCAGATTGAACGTCCATAGACCCAAGCAATTCGGCGTAAATCGTGTAAGCAGACAGCGCTCGGCAAACGGCACACGGCACACGGCACACGGTACACGGCACGCGGAAGAAGCATATAAGGGGTTTTCTGCTGGCTGTCAGCCGCGGTATCCTCACGGAAACCTAGTTGTCGCCGGAATTATAGTCCCCGGCGCGGACTCACCTTATCTCCCCGGTGCGGGCTCGATATCCTCTCGGACATCTAATCGTCTTGGACTTTTACCTGCCCAAGCACAGTACAGCTTTTACGTGCCGCCACACGGAGCATAGCTCGGGACTATTTTCTAAAACATAGACCTTCAAAGCAACTTAGACACAAGCACGGACAAGAATAATACAGGCATTGAATTCAGCCCTCACAATCAATCGCATTCGATACCGACCAACAACGCTCGTTTTGTGCGTGCGACACAATCGTCCTCACGAACACCACGCCAGCATCCCGAAGGGACCAACGTGTTAACAATTCACTATGGTGATATGGAAAACGTTATCTACAATACGTCGGTTTACTTCGATAACGTCTATTCGCCCCAGTGGTTTCAAGATGCCTTTGCGCAAAGGATCATCAAATCCATCGAAAAAGGTATTGTGGTTGGGCCATGCGCAATTGATACCAAGATGCTGAGCATCATCCCTCCTGAAAGGCTATCGGGAGGCACTAAAACCCTGCTGCTCATGTACTTTATGCCTCAGAACGTATACAACACCACAAACTGCAGCGATAATTGCGCTTACTGGATCATGAGAATCGCCGCACAGCAAGATCTGACAATCAACCTCTACCATCTGATGGACTTTAGAAACGGCAAGTTCACGGCAACCGTTGCAAACACGGGTGATGTCGTTCACACGATGTTCGACCTTGTCCCTATAGCCGCAAAATGCCTAAGGTAAAACTCCTGACACACCATTCGAAATCTAACAATTTAGATAACAGCTAATTACCGGGGGCCCTGCGGTCCCCAAATGCTATGCCCTTCCCAGCCAAACAGAGAATTTGCCCGAGCGCCCACCCGAATCTTTGTTTGGCGACAATCCTTCCATGTGGGCGTTCAGGCGGATGGGACAGATCCATATGGGAAGAGCGAACCCCTTCAGGGCGCTCGTGGCGGGCATCACCGCCGACGAGCTCCTGCTGCTCAGAGAAGCCGTCGACGAGAAGCGCTGCAGCGATGAGGTCGGCGCCGGCACGCTCGCCGAGGCCGCGCGGCCTATCGGCAGGACCCGAAGTGCCCGGGTTGCGGCGCCCGCAGCGCTTGGAGGGACGGCTCAGGAAGCTGCTGCCGAAGGGCCGGGAGCTCAGGTTCGACCGGCTCGCGCCGGCCGACCTCGCGCTCGCGATGTCGCACGTGGATAGGCGCGCGGGGGCCGTTCGGCTGAGCCTGGGAAGCGGAGTCGAGGGGCTGGCGAAGCATGGCCCCGGACCCGTCGAAACACACCCCCACCGTTCCTTCAACTGGGGAAACGACGGCCCGGGGCCGCCTCGCACGGTCCAGGGCCGTTCGGCTAGGTGCGGAAACACGCTATCCGTTCAAAGTGCTCGCTGGGGCTGAAAATCAACCTACAAAAACAAAGGCATTTGCGTATTCCGACCGAGAGAAAACGCGTCCACGTGTCATCTCTTAGTCCGCGTAGGCACTTTCCTGTAGGCTTTTCACTGTATGACGTTTATGAACGTTTCAGGCACCGCGTGGTCCCGCGCTTAGTCTTTCCCTCAAATAAGCGCTTCGAGTATAGCAAGAGATTTGCCAGCCTTCTTACATGCTACTGGCAACACAGCTGTAGCGGATGTGATTTGCCCCTGGTTAACACCCTATTTCAACTTGCAATAGATCATCCTGCCCCGAGATGTCTTGAGGCTGTTGACCATGCAGAGGGTTTCGAGGAAACCGTCAATATATGGAACATATTATTTGTTATCCGCTAATAGCCGCTAATAGCTGTACGAGATGCTATATGCGTCCATACCAAATGGTAGACAAGTATTCGTTATAATTAAATTAATAACTTTGGCAATTATAGGAGTTCATTATGCTGGAGTACATTGAAGATGCACGCAGAGCGCTAAATGCTAAAGCTTATTATTCAGCTCTATGTTTTTCTCTCACGCTGCCAGACGTCTGCGCTCAAGTCGAGTATCCAAACGAAAAAACAGTAGGAGATCGGTACAGCCGTTGGATCAACCAATTTGTTGACACTTCAGCTTTTATTCATGACCAAAGTATGCTAAACGGAAATGATTTCGGAAAGTTCATCTATAAAATACGTTGCTCAATTGTTCACAGCGGAAATTTGGATCTAAATTTGAAATCTGGGCACGAAGTCAACTTCCGGCTAATCAATTCAGACTTTGGAGACGGAAGGGCCTTAGCGATTAATATAGACGATGGCAATCCAATTATCGAATTACCCATTTGTGACCTAATCACTGAGCTACTTGATAGCGTTGAAGACTACTATTCCTCGCAAAATGATAAGACACAATTTGAAAAACACTTTGTTAACCTAATAGATCCATTGATTATTGTAAAAGACTAGCCCAAAGGGCTAACGACTCGTCACCGTTACAGGCTCGTTAGCCCCCCTATTTCTCAATGTCTTTCATATCAACAGACGGCCAACTCCCGAAGGACATTTCAGCAATCTAAAGCGCAAAGTACCCGCTTTCTGAGCTGAGGTTTGAGTTAAGCCATGGATCCTTGCCAACAAAGTACTCGGGCCAGCGTTGCATAAAGAGAGCCTGCTCGCACTTCCAGCGGCGCAGCTTTTCTTCGTTGGCCTCTTCCCTGCCGTACGAGTTGAACACGTAGTGGTACAGCTCGGCATACGGCGTAAAGATGGTGCGGTAGCCCGCCTTCCACACGCGCAGGCAAAAGTCTGTGTCCTTAAAACCGACGGCGAATTTCTCGTTATAGCCTCCGACTTGCTCAAATACGTCGCGTCGAACCATCTGACAGGCGCCCGTTACGACGCTAAAGTTGCCCGGGTGCACGGCGCGGGCAAGATAGCCCTCACTCTTTGTAAATGGTATCTTTGTTGCTGCGAATTTAAACACGCAATGCTATAGATAGACAAAATCTGATTAGCGGGCGACGATGAATGCCACATCTCTATTATCACGGGGATTGTCGCCCCAGAAAAACCCGATATGACAATCGACGCTGGCAGCAGTCTTAAAGATGGTGACGCCGCCCTCTCTCCGATTTAGAACCGTTCGAGAATCTTCTCGACATTCTCTCGCAGATAGATATCTAGGTCCGGCACGGCAAACTGCACGTAGCCTCTCTGTGACGCCTGAATAACCTCTCTTTGTGCAATTTTGCCCTAATGGAGCTGACCTCATTGGTCTTTTTACCCATGCGCTTAGCAATCTCGGCTGATTTAAACTGTTGATTATCCTCGCACATCGCCAAAAGGTATTTGATATCGTTATGCCCCAGTCCAGAAATCGCGGGCTCGTGAACAACATCGTGAAAACGAGCTTCTGCCAGCGCAATACCTTCGGCAACATCGCGCTCACTCACGATGGCACTTTTGGCACGATGCAAATTGGCGCGCTGCCAAATGGAATAACCGACCAGTTGTACCAGATAGGCATAGCCCTTAGTGGCCTTAGCGGCTCTCGACAGAAGATTGTCCTCTATGGTCAAACCAGTCGCGACAAAACTATCACCCATAGAGAGCGCTACCTCCACTTGTTTGCCTTTCTAGGAAATCGATTAACGGTCAATCATTGCTTAAATTTTTATCGTAGACCATATCGGATAATATCGAGTTATATAAACCTGTATAATCTTATCGCGGAAATATCGAGCTTTCGTAATTTGTCTTAGTAAATAGTCCAACATTGCTTTCTTCCAAGCTCATACCGAAAGAAAGTTTAGGACTTCCTAAAAACCATTGACTTAATACGAGAAATACTCGCTCTCAGCGGATAAGTTCGGCCCCAACCATGGATCGCCCGTCAAGAAAAACTCAGGCAAGCGCTGCATGAACAGCGCTTGCTCGCGCTTCCAGCGGCGCAGCTTTTCCTCGTTGGCCTCTTCCCTGCCGCGCGAGGTGAACTCGTAGTGGTACAGCTCGGCATAGGGTGTAAAGACGGTACGGTAGCCCGCCTCCCACACGCGCAGGCAAAAGTCTGCGTCGTTAAAGCCGACGGCGAATTCCTCGTTATAGCCTCCGACCTGCGCAAATACGTCGCGTCGCACCATCTGACAGGCGCCCGTTACGGCGCTAAAGTTGCCCGGGCGCACAGCGCGGGCAAGATAGCCCTCGCGCTTTGCCGAAAAGTCCTGGTTGGCATGGGCAAGTGCGCCACGCACGCCAACCAAAATGCCGGCATGCTGCACCAGATGATCGGCAAAGTAGAGTTTGGCGCCCACCACGCCCGCATCGGGACGCTGCAGATAGCCCATCATCTCTTCGATAAAATCGGGGCTTATGACCTCGGTATCGTTGTTGAGCAGCAGCAGGTAGTCGCCCTTGGCGTGCTCAACACCAAAGTTGATGATCTGGGAGTAATTGAACTCGCCCGGCCAGTACACAACGCGCGCGATGCCCTTGCCTTCAGATGCTGCAGCCACGCGTTCCGGCAGGGTTTCGTAATACGCAAACGTCTCCGGGGCTTCGCTGTTGTTCTCCACCAAGACAATCTCGTAATTGGCATACGTGACTCTCTGGGCGATCGACATTACACAGGCGTCGAGCGTCTCAATGTGATCCTTGGTGGGAATCACAATGCTCACCAGCGGCGCAGGCACTGGCAGCGCATAGCGCATGCGGTAGACAAAAGGCGTCTCGGTCTCCTCGACCGTTCCGCAAATGCCCTGCGCGTTAAAGTAGCGCTGGAGCGCAAGGCGCCCGGCTTCAATAGCATACGGCTTGCTATCGGCAGAGCCATCGGCGGTCGATCCCGGATGTACGCGCCAGTGATACAGCACGTGCGCAACATGCTCAAACCGCGCGCCCGCCGCAAGACAGCGAAGCGTAAGGTCGTAATCCTGGGCGCCCGCGACATCTTCAGGCGACATGCCAATACGATCGATGAGCGCCTTCTCCACCATCAAGAAATGCGTCACGCAGTTATGGCTATAGAGCAGGTCGACGTTGAGCTGCGTCTTAAAGACCGGCTGACCCCACTCCCCCGTTTTCTGGAACATGTCCTCGTCGCAGAACAGGACCTGGGGACGCTCGTCCTCGGCAGCCTTGTTCAGCGCGGCAACATAGCGGAATAACGCGTCCGGTTCCAGGATGTCATCGTGGTCCAAGAACGCGATGTAGTCGCCCGTCGCTTGCTCAATACCAGCGTTGGTGTTGACCACAATGCCGCCGTTGCCGGGAAGCTCGATGCGGCGAACGCGCTCGTCATTGGCGTCCGCCGCAAGGTCGGCCACCGCATCCCATTCGGGTGAGGCGTCCATCAGCAGCAATTCCCAGTTGCCATAGCTCTGGGCTAGCACCGAATCCAGCAGCTCGCGCAGGTAGACCCGATCAGTCTTGTAGCACGGCACCACAATGCTCACGAGCGGCCTATAGGCAAAGGCCGCCGAAGCGACACGCTGGCACGCCAAATCGCCCGGCTTTGCGCGATGCTGCTCAAACCAACGTCGATAAGCTGCGTCGTCTGCGCGCGCGTCCTTCATGCGGTTCCAGCTGTCGTCGACCATGTCGTTGTACAGGCGACCATCCATGGCGCAAAACCCGCTCTGGATCCGCTCTGTGGGATCGCTCACGATCGCGACAAAATCTCGTATATCCTGAGGCATCTCTACGCTCAGATACGTTTTATTGACGCGGCAACCGTTGCGCTGGGGAACATCGACCTGCGATTCAAACACATGCACGGTGACATCGATGGCATTCATATGCGTATCGAAGATCTGGAGCTCAGGTGCGCACTGGAGGTCTCCCGCCCAGGTAACCTCATAGCGCCACACCGCGCCGGCGTCGGCTGGCAAATAGCGAATGGCATCGATATCGTAGCGACCGCAACATTCGCCACGCTGCGCATCGCGGATAAGCGCACACAGCGCAGGCTTTGCTTTGTAGTTAATCTTGGATTCCAGCTTGGCCACGCGGCTATCGAGGCGAATGGAGCCCAACCTTTGGCCACCGGATGCAAAAACGACATCCATCGACGAGCCATCCAAAAACGGAAGCACCAAGACGGCGAGCTCGCGCTCGTAATCGGAAACGGAAGGGCAAAGTGCCAGTACACGGCCATGATCGACCGGGAACGCCAGCGACGGCACAGAAGAACCGCTCGTCGTCGCATGGGCAAACGCTTGAGAACCCTCCCGCTCAATAAGCGCGGCGACATCCTGACCGGCAAAACGAAGCAGCACAAACAGACGGCCCTGACTGCGGCAAAGTGCCAAACGCTTGATACTCATCTACACTTCTCGCTTTCCCAGGGCGTTCGCTGCCATGCGCTTGCAGGCACCCAGACGCCCAAACCTCAAGACGTCGTAATCGAACATGAGCTTTTTGCACTCACGGGCATTGGGGGCCTTGCTGGTAAGCGCCGCACGCACCATAGCGGCAACAGAAGGAGCGCATTGTGCGAGCGCAGCATCGCTACCCACGGCAGAACCGGCAAGCGCCGTGGCAACGGCGGCAAACACCTTGCCGCAGTCCAAACCCAGCAACCTGAGCGCATCGTACAGCACCAGATCGCACAGGAAATATGCAAGGTCATCGGCGTGCTGAGCATCGAGACCGTCGCGGCGCCAATCTGCCAGCACCGCGGAGTAAATCTTCACGTGCTCCAGCAGGCGCGTCTCGTCGTCATAGCGCATGGTGTCCATGAGCGAACCCTTGCGCGCCACGCGGTAGTCATACAGCTTGTTCGAGATAAGCGCGGTCTTGTACGAACGACCGTACACGGCAAAATCGAAGACCTGGTCCTCGCCATACTTGACGGTTTCATCGAACACGATCCCGTTGCCCAGCAAAAACTCACGCTTGCAGGCGGTGCGCCATGCAAAGGGGCGAGATGCTTCCTTAAACAGCAAGTCAGAGTTATAGCCTTCAAACGACACATCGCGTGGGCTCAGCACATAGTTAAGCCACGGATACCCCGCCTCCAGCGGATACGGATTCGCGCCAAAGGTCAAAACGTCGCAGTCCTCGCGCTCAAAGGCATCGACGATCACGCGGCATGCATCGGGCGTAAACCGGTCGTCGGAATCCAAAAACGCGACGATAGGCGCCGTGGACGCAGCGATGCCTGCATTACGCGCACTCGACAGGCCACCGTTCTTCTTATCGACCAGCGTAAAGCGCGCATCCTTTTCGCAATAAGCGGCCGCAATATCGCGCGAGCCATCCGGTGAGCCATCGTTGACCAGCACGCCTTCCCAATCGGGCATGTCCTGCGCAAGCAGGGAGTCCAGGCACCAAGCCAGGCACTCCTCCACGTTATAGATGGGAACGACAACGGAAATCTTGGGGGTAGCCATAGTCACTCGCTCCTACTGTGCGGCCGGAACGTCATCGGGGTGCGGATTATCGCCGTAGGTGCGCTGATACGTCAGCACGCGCCACACCAGCGGCAGGCCGCCGATCTTAAAGTAATGCTTAAACGTATTGATCTTGCCCGGCTTCTTAAAGCCAAAGCGCGAATCGATATAGGCGCGAGGCGACTTGACCATCAGGCGCAAGTCGGTCTCGCCACGCGGATCAAACAGCGACAGGTCAAAGCGACCGGCATCCCAATCGGCCTTGAGCTCGGACGAGGCTTTCTTCCAAAACTGCTCACGCAGCTCATCGACCAGACGCTCATCATTCCAACGGTACGTATCGACCTTCATGCGCATTAAAATGCCCTGAAGCTGAGCCTTGAGCTCGGGACGCTCGTCCAAAAAGCGCTGCATCTCGACATACTCGTCGCACACGCAAAACACCTTGTTGGGCGAATTAACGGAGCTCTTCTCGTTATCCTGGCGATAGCACAAAATGGGGTCCGCAATAAACGCGGCACGCTCGGCGCAAGCCCAAACCTTAAAGTTAAAGCCTGCGTCCTGATACGAGGCACCCGGCGTGGGAAGGAACCGAATCTGATTGTCGTTGAGGAACGCGCGCCGATAGATAGCCGACCAAATGGAAGGTTTGCGGTAGAAGATGCCCGGGCGATCGACGGGGCGATACGCGGCGCCCGTCATATGCTCGTCGATGATCCCAAACAGCTCACGGCGCTCGCTGGGCGTGGACCAATACAGGTAAAAGTCGCCCTTAACGACATCGGCATGCTCAGCATCGGCCTTGGCGACCAGCTTTTGGAGCGAATCCTCAAACATAAAGTCGTCGGACTCAAGGATGCCCACGTACTCGCCGCGCGCCGTCTCCAGGCCGCGGTTCATCGAGTCGCCGTAGCCGCTGTTGGCTTTGTCGATCATCTTTACACGGGGGTCGCGCTCCATGTACTCGCGGATGATATCCGGCGAGCTATCGGTGGAGCCGTCGTTGATGCAGATGATCTCGATGTCCTTGAGCGTCTGCGCCACGGCGGAATCGAGGCACTCGCGCAGGTAGCGCTCGACATTGCAGATGGGGACAAGCAGCGAAACTTTAGGGGTATCAGAGTTCTGCAAGAGAACCTCCTGTTGAATAGCGTGTAACAGGGTTATTTTAGCAGCCGAGCTGCGGCGGGCGGCAGCGCTTGGAATTAGAGAAAGCGCTCCAGACAGGCTTTGAGACCGCGAGTCGAAAGATAGAACAGCGTGGCGTCTGCCATCGAAACGCCCGAGGTCGTCGCGACGAGCTTGTGGGCAACACGGCGAACGGCGCCCTTAGCAGGCATATCCGCCCACTCCGTTCCCAAAAACGTCGTGAGGTCCACGTTGACGCGAGCCGCCACGCGATGGAAGTCATCGGCATCCAAGCGTGCCAGGTCGAACACAATGAGGTCCAAAAACCAAGTTATCAGCTCGCCGGGACACAGATCCAAAAGACCGTAGGCCGCCCAGTCCTCCAAGACCTCCTCGAGCATCCACATGTGGGCGTCAAGCTTTTTGGCGCGAGCCTCGGCACTGTTGAACTCGTGCGTCGCCGATTCGCTCTCCATCACGTAGTGGTAGAACTTGTCCGGCATGACGACGGTCCTGCGGGCAAGCGCATAAGCCGCAAATTGGAAGACGACGTCTTCGCCCAAAGCCAAACCGGGGGCGAAGCGAATGCCTTCGCGATTGAGCAGCTCGCGCGAAAAAGCCGCACGGCAGGCATAGGGCTGCGCATTCGAATGGAACAGCAGTTGAGGATCACGGGCACCGAAGGCACCAGCTTTGGGGCTCATGAGTTGCTGGACGCGTTTGGGGGCAGCATCGGCAGGTCCACAGACGCCGCCAAAGACGGCGACCTCGGCATCTGCAGACTCCATGGCATGCAGCACGCGCTCGACCGTCTGGACATCGATGTAATCGTCGGCGTCCACAAAAAAGACGGTCTCGCCCTCGGCGGCATCGATTCCGGCATTTCGAGCACACGAGACGCCCGCGTTTTCCTGGTCAATCACCAGCACGCGATCGTCGGCCTGTGCGATCTGGCGCAACACGTTCAACGAATCATCGGTCGAACCGTCGTTGACGCAGACAACCTGAATCGAGCGCTCGGACTGGGCCAACAGCGAATCGACGCATCGCTGAATGGAGCGCGCAGAGTTGTAAACGGGGACGACAATGGTAGCTTTAGGACACGAGGCCTCTCCCATGCCGACCTACCCCCTCAGCGATTCGATGAGGAAGGCGGCGACCACGCCTGGGCCTCCAACCGAGGCGTAATACTTAGCACGCCCCAAGGCACCATCCGTCGCAAAACTCGGATGCTCGTCAACCCAGCCCTCAGGATCTTTGAGGATGGCAGCGAGATTTGCGCGCTTCCACGGCTTGAGATCGTCAAGCGAAAACTCCCCCGCGTCCAAGGCCGCTTGGAACTCCTTGGCCATCTGAACCAGGAACTCCTTATAGAACTTAGGCGCTAGACGCACGTAGTTCCACATGTACGAATCGTACTTAATGAGCTGATTGAACTTGAGCATGCGCGCGACGTCATCACTTGCGTGGTCACGGGCATAATCCTCTCGAATCCAACGCTCAATCTCGGCATACTCGGTATTGACGCAAAAGACTTTAGCCGAAGAATTGACCGAGGAATTCTCGTTGTCCTGGCGATAAGACAACACGGCATCATGAAGGTAAACAGCCTTATCGGCGCACGCGATCACCTTAAAGGCGAATGACGTGTCCTGAAAGGATGCCCCCGGAGTCGGCAGGAACTTAATGCCGTTGCGCTCAAGAAAATCGCGACGGTACACGGCCGACCAAATCGACGGCTTTTGCTTAAAGAACTGCGTCGTATCGCTCGGGTGCACCGGCTTGCCACAGTCCTTGGCTTTAAACATCTCGTGCAGCGAACGGCGCTCCTCGGGCTTAGACCAGTAGAAATCAAAGTTCGCCTTCGCGAAGTCGGCATTATTGCTATCGGCGGCCGAGACAAGCTTTTCGAGTGCGTCGGACGCCATAAAGTCATCGGACTCCAAGATGCCCACGTACTTGCCGCGCGCCATCTCCAGACCGTGGTTCATCGAGTCGCCGTAGCCGCTGTTGGCCTTGTCGATCATCTTGACGCGCCTATCGTGCTCCATATACTCGCGAATAATCGCCGGCGAGTTGTCGGTCGACCCGTCGTTAATGCAGATGATCTCAATATCCTTGAGCGTCTGTGCCAGGGCGGAATCGAGACACTCGCGCAGGTAGCGCTGAACATTGTAAATGGGAATAAGCAGCGACAGAACAGGGCTGCCAGAGACGTTAGTAGACAAATGTGCTCCTTAGGAAATACCTGTCGTTTCATGGTATCAAAGGGTCAGCGCGCCAGCGGACGTTTATATAATCTATGGAGCTCAACCTACGAAAGGACGCCATGCAGCCCAAAGCCGCACGCAACATATCCATCGAAGCGCTGCGCTTGGTCGCGGTCGCCGGTATCGCGGTGTTCCATACCTTTCAGTGGACCTTCCAGGCAACCTGTTTCGGCACCGTGGAATATGCCCCACTTGCGATGTTCCCCTATTCCGGCGTGCTCGGTTTTATCAACTTGTTGGGCTGCTGGGCCAACGAGGTCTTCTTTATGATCTCGGGCTACTTCCTGATTGCCTCGGCGGCTCGCGCCTGGAGCGATGGGGCAACGTGGACATCGCAAATACAGCGGACGACGCAGCGCCTTGGCAAGGTCATTTTGCCCACTGCGTTTTATTGCCTCGTGGCACTCGCGTGGTCCACGGTCGTCTCCCCCATTCCCGATGTTACCCTCAACACGCACTACTGGTACACGCTGGGCCTTGAGTTTATCTGGGTCTATGCCGCCACGGTCTTCATGACGCCATGGTTTGGACTGGCTAAGAGTCGACTCTCCCAGAAAAGCTACACGACGACGGTCATCGCCGTTGGCATCCTCACATTTGTTGTTAACGGGTATTTAGCCGCCATGAGTGCGACAAGCGGCGGTGAGTTTTCTTGGCTCCAGAAACTCATGAGCGCCGTCACGTACGTTATCGCGTTTTTGATCGGCGGACTGCTCCGCGACGTTACCGATGTCATAGATTCGGACAGGGCGGGCGCCTTAGGCACGCGGTCGCTCTCAGCGGTTTTGGTGCTCGCCACCATCCTGGAAGGAGCACTCTCCTTCACCGGCAACCTCACGGCGATGGCAGCCCTCTCCTACAAATCAACCTCGTTGATCTCGTTTGCCCTCGCTGCCGCCTCTCTGCTCTTTGCGGCGACCCGGCGCAGTGTCTCAGGCAATCCACGGACCGCAGGTGTCATCGTCACCTTATCGACCGCCACGCTCGGTTTCTATGTGATGCAGTCGCTCACCAGTAGCTTGTGGCGTCCCGCCTTCAATACGTTGCTCGCAAACATACTGGTCAGCCAAAACAACTCGGCAGCTATATGTATCGTCACGGGTACCGTCATTAGCATCGTCTTTGCCCTGGCACTTCTCACCATCGACGCAGCTAGAAGCCTTATCGCTCGCAAGCCCAAGCGGCAATAGACACGCTGCCGTCAGACCCTAAAGCAGCTACACCCGTGGCAGGTTCCTGCGTTTTATTCAAAGCTTGCCGTCAAGGTGCGCCGAGCCTTTACAATAGGACAGTCCCAAGGACGTATTCGATAGCTTCCGCGCAGCGCTCGCGCGCCGCGCGTGAAAGGATATATTGCCCCATGCCTTCAACCCTTCCCGCCCCCATCGATAAGCTCGCCATCGTTGTCGTCACGTACAAGCGCCAGGAGCTCCTGGCCAACTTGTTCGACTCCATGACCGAGCTCACGGCAACGCCCTGGCGCATCGTGATTGTCGATAACGAGAATTCGCGCGAGACCGAGGCCATGTGCACCGCATTCAACGAGCGCCTGGCCAACCTGTGGGGCATCGACACCGACCAGCCCGACGCGCAGGTCGGCACCGACCGTGTCATCTACGCCCCGCAGCTCAAAAACGGCGGCGGTGCGGGCGGCTTCTCCGCCGGCACTAAATGCGCCTACGACCTGGGCGCTCAGTGGTTCTGGGTGATGGACGACGATGTGCTCGTCATCCCCGAAGGCATCGAGCGTCTTGCCAAGTGGACCGACCGCTACGATGTCATCCAGGGTTCGCGCCTGGACTTTGACGGCGGCGCCTTCTTTTGGCAGTACCAGCTCATCCTTTCGCTCGGCATCCCTAACCCCATCGCCAAGTGGGATCTGGGTCCCGAGGGCTACCGCGCCATGAACCAGCTGTGCTTTGAGGGCGGCATGTTCTCGCGACGCGTGGTCGACAAAATCGGCCTGCCCGACGCGCGCTTCTTTATCTACGGCGACGATGCCTGCTACGGCTACGTAGCCAGCCAGCACTTCCCCGCCGCCGTGGTCGCCGACGTGGTGCTCAAGCGCGCCCGCGCCGTCTCCAACTGGGATATCGCCGGCAAGCGCCAGCTCAACTCCACGAGCGACACCAACCGCTACTACATCATGCGCAACCGCGGTTATCTGGCCCGCTACATGCAGATCTATGGCGACTATCACCCCATGCTGTTCCGTCTGGGCAACGCCGCGACCTTCTGCAAGGAGTTCATTCGCCTGGCCGCCGTTGACAAGTGCTTTAAGACCGGTATTCCGGCGCTGCGCCGTGGCATGAAGGACGCCCGCAAGATCGTCAAGGATCCTAACTGGAAGCCCATGCCGCCTATGAAGAACACCGAGTAACGGAAGCCGGAAACACCTCGGCGCTTAAAGCCGCTGGCACACCGCCGTCACGCGCCGCCCATCAAAACCAAACCCCCAGCGCATGCGGCCCACGCCGGGGCGCGGCACACGGATTTCGTCGATGCCGTCGCGCTCTATGTCGAGCAGCGCCTGCGCGGCCAGCAATTCCAGGCCCAGCGCATCCACACCGGGGTCATACATCATGTTGATCGTTATCAGCGGACGTTCATCGAGCATACCGATCGTATCGGCTATGTCGAACACGGCGCCCGTAGGAAAAACCTGGATGTCCCAGCGATTCGCGCCACACTTTCGCCTCGAAGCAGGATTGGCATAGCCCGGCAATCCAAAGCAGAGTCCTTGCAAGAGTAGGTGATATGGCAGCGGTGTATCTAGGTCGGTCTCACCGATTCCCGCATCACCCAGGATGCGGCTTAGCGCCCGCCTCACCGCATCCTCATCCCCACGGCACAGCCCGTCGCGAAACGCATCGACGTCTCGAATGTCTTCGGCAGCGCACTCAAACCACTCAACAATCACTAGACGCAAGGCCTGTCGAAGCTCGTTATTGGGCAATCGCAAAGCACGGAGGCGATCGCCATACTCTGGCTCCTCAGTCATATCCGTCGTGAGAAAACCGGACAGATACAGCGCTGTCCACATGCCATCGTCAGGCGAGACATCTGGCTCTGCAGTGCCCAAACAAAGCGGGACCTCAGCGCACCCATGGGCCTCGAGCAAATCAAAGAAGACCGAAAGGCGGTCGAGATTCCACCCGGCAACTACCCTACTCAGGCAATCGGCATATCCATACAGATCGGCACGCACAGGCGCCGTGCAGCCTCGGTCCAGAAAACCGATCACACGCTCTGGACTCGAGCAATAGGCCCTGCCAAACCGATACCCCTCGAGCCATTCACGCGCATCATCAAGGTATTCCTCGCGCCCAGCATGATTCAACAGAGCCTGGACCTCGGCATCCGAAAAGCCGAACCAACGGTCACACCAGGTCGAAAGCGGCGTCGTCAGACAATACGAGCAGCCATGCAAAGAAAGCGCCACTTCAGCAGGACGGGGACACTCCCCCATCAGACACGTCAGCCGCAACGAATCGCCCGCAGTGGCAATGGCCTCGAAAAGCACGCGATCAAATAGATCCGCCGAATCGGCGCCGGAAGCGCCCCTCGCGCTCGCACGGCCCAACCACGCCGCGTCGTACCCATCAACGAGCAATACAACCTGCTCATCGCAGGCCATCTCCAGCAGCTCTATGAGCACACCGAGCACCGAGTCAACCTCGTCCGCGCTCGCCACGCCGCGCGCGACGCGTTCGATGTGACGCACCTTATCTCGAGCTAAATCCGGAGCCCCCAAGAGCGCCAACACGCGAGCGCACTCGCCCGAAAGGACATCGCGCACGACGCCGGCAACAGCGGGGCCACGCCTCGTAGCGCCAGAAAAGTCCAGCGATATCACCGGATAGCAAGCATACTCATCCCGATAACGCCCGCCGTCTGCATCCCAAATCTGAGCATCGGCAAACGAGCTCCGACCGGCGCGACCGACCGCAGGACGCTCCAGAAAAGCCCTGAGCATCGACAAGTTCATGCTCTTGCCAAAACCCTCGGGTCGACAGCACACCACAACGGACGCGTCGCAGTCCAACGCATCGGCAATAAACATGGTCTTGTCGACCAGCGTGCAGCAACCAAGAGCCTCCGCATAGTCGTGCATGCCAATGGGCAAAACTGCATCGTCGACACAGCCAATCAAACGCACGTCAAAGCCGGCAGCACAACCATTATTTGCCTGTTCAGACACCAAAACGTTCCCCCTAAATCGCAGCACGACGCCAATTGTAATGACCGCCTCGCGCGTACCGACGACGCCGCGCGAACATATCGGGCAACGGTAGCAACAAGAGGTATGAGGGGGCATAACTAATCGTTGCACAACAAAACGGGGCCCAATGTATTCGCACCGGACCCCGTCCCAACTCTTTAGTTATCTAGCAACCAAGAGGCTACTCCTCCGAGCCGTCCTCCCCAGAAGCTTTCTTCTGCTGATCGAGCTTATGCTTACCACTTACGATAGACGTAGCGCCCAGTGTGGCCAAGCTTGCACTGGCAAGGCTCGCCATAACGATAAGGTCGCCCGTCTTGGGCATGTTACCGCCAGATGACTTGGTCGTTGTAGTCGTCGTGGTTGTAGTGGTCACCGTCTTGGAGTCATTTTGCTCTTGGGCCTGGTTGTCAGCACCGCTCTTGTCGTCGTCTTCGGGCTGTTTCTTTTCGCCCTCGGTCTTGCTCTCGTCCTTCTTCTGTTCGGACTTGTCGCTCTTCTCCTCAGAGCTAGAACCCTTATCGGATTCGGTCTTCTCGGAAGCCTTGTCCTTGGAGTCGCCCTTTGCGGCTTCGATCTTTTCCGTGGAAACCTGATCAGAGTTGCCCTTGTTCTGGGTCGAGCCGTTATTGACGCCAGCCATCAGCGAAGAGCCCAACGTAGAACCAAGCTGCTCGGAGAAAGAAGGCTTCTTGTCCGGCGAAGCAACGGGAACGTCCGGCGCCTTATTCGAGTCATCCTTGGAAGCATCGGAACCAGGGGTTGCGTCAGAGCCGGAGCCGTTGTTAGAGCCGGTGCCAACGGACGAATCGCTCGAGCCGGTGGATGAGTTAGAGGTGCCAGCGCCGGTCGAACCAGAAGCGGCGCCATCCGTATTGCCGGCAGAGCTTGAAGACGAATCGCCCGCAGCAGAGCCGTTTGAATCGGAGCCGTTCGAGGTAGAGCCGTTGTTGGTAGTGCCACCAGCAGAGCAATCACCGTCAGCACCGGTCGAGGGCGCATCCATCCTGTCATCGTTGGCATCGTCGCTCGAGTCGTCATTCGAATCAGGCGTCGGCGAGGGCGCCGGCGTAGGTTCGGGCTGCACGGGCGTCGCAGCGGCAGCGGCCTCGTCCTCGGCGATATAAACCAAACAGTCCTTCAGCTCGTTGCGGTAGCGGTTCTTCCAGCCCTCATGATACTGGGGCTGGCTCGAATACTTGGTCGCCACGTTATTGACCACACTGTTGGAAAGCGCCGTCACAAACTCGCGATCAGTCATACTGTTAGAAAGGTTTGCCCAACGGAAGAAGTCCCTGCAACCACCGGTGCCGCACATGTTGGTGATGCTCCACACCATGCCCTTAACGCAATCGGCACGGCCCGAAATATCAATGCCCAGGCCGCTCTTGAGCCACGCCTCGGTCACCGCATAGTACGAGTTGTACGCATACGCATCCTGCAGAGCCGAGAACTCAACAGGGTCGGTGTTATAAGCACCTTGGAAAGCCTCCTGCGCAATACGGCCCAACTCGGTGAGCTGGCCGTTCTCGTACATGGCATTGCTCGTGTTGGAAATCTCGCTGCCGCGATCAATCGCATCCTTGAGCATGCTGTATTTTTCGGGGTTGTAGTTGTAGGCCTGCTTCATAAACGGAATGAGCGACCATCGACGGTCGAACTGGTAATAACCCAGCGCGTTATAGCCGTCGCCATACGAAAAGCCCTGGTTATAGTTGCCATGGCTCTCGTACTTGGTAAAGTACTTCATCTCGGGGGTCACGTTAACAAACGAAACGCCCTGGACCGACCTCAGCACGCCCGAGAAGGACTGCTGGGTATAGAGACCCTTATCGATATCGGTCGCATCCGAGGCAACGCCCGGTGTGGGCTCCTCGGCGGCAGCGGGTGCGGGTGCGGTAACGGCGCCAAACGAAAGCGCCAGCGTCAGGCCCGCGACAATAGCAGAATGCTTGGGCTGCATAAGATCCTCCCTGCATTGGTGTAGTTAAAGTGCAGTTTGCAAAGATAGAAATAAGTATTGCAGCTCGCCCGTTGTTGCACAACAACCCCTCGGTAAACGGCAACAACCCTCCGCGAAATCTTAAGGAATTAAACAAACTGGTCGTCGGGCACCAGAAGAAGATCGCCGTAGCGCCCCATCAGCCCGTCTCTCAACTGACAGAAAGCGGGGATATAGACGCTCAAGATACGCTGAATCAAATCTTGAGCGAGCTTGTTGTCATAGATATGAACGTTCGTATTGCGATCCCTGAGCATATCTAGCCATGCCGCCTCATCAATAAAATCGTAGAATCGGTAGGCTTCCTTCAAGATGGCACGAGGAGACCCCGATGCAGCAAGCGTGGCGCCCTCATACTCGAGCAGACGTTTAAGGAGCTTCCAGCTCAGTTCAAACTGAAGGTTGAACTTATTAATCAATCCACTCTGAACAAAATCATTGCTAAGATCCTGATTGGGTGCATCCTCAAGATTCGCCAAGGCGCTGGCAAAGTTCTCATATTTTTTCATACAGAATCACACCATCCCTGGCAATTTCATCGAGCAATTGCTGCGATAAGGACTCATCCAGATTGACGACGTCTATATCTAAAAGAGTATCAAGACGCTCCTCTATCAGATATGAGAAACGGTCGAAATCCCGGCAACCTGCTACGGCGATGTCAATATCGCTCTTAGGCAAGTTGTCACCTCGAGCGCGGGAACCAAACAGCACAACCTTCTCGGCGTCACATTCCCGAGCAAAAACTTCAATTTGCTTATACACCTTGTCGAGAGATGTCATTTGCAGCCCTACAGCTTAATGTCAAAGTTGATCTCGGGGACGGCGGCTAGGTCGGCCAACGTCACGCCGTCGACGTACTTTTCGATCACGTCGTCCAGACCGCGCCAGAATTTGACGGTCGAGCAAAGATCGCTGCGGGCGCAGCTGTTGTCGATGCCATCGCACGCCACCGGAGCCGTGCTGCCCTCGACAGCGCGCAGGATGTCGCCAGCACGCACCTCGGCGGGGTCCTTGGCCATCATGTAGCCGCCGCCCTTGCCGCGCACGCTCTTAAGTAGGCCCGCCTTCATGAGCGGACGAACCAGCTGCTCCAGATACTTTTGCGAGATACGCTCGCGGTCGGCGACCTCGCGCAGAGCGATCTTGCCCTCGGCGTCGCCCAGCGCTGCGATATAGATCATCAGTCGGAGGGCATAGCGGCCCTTAGAAGAAATGAGCATACCTACCCTCCCATCGCATCTTGGACAACATAACCAGGTTTGTTTGTCCCAAATCTTAAGTAAGTGGGACAAACACAACAGGTTATTTTGTCCCACATCTAAAAAGTCGAGTGGATTAGTCGGGTTTTCCCTTGACTAACGCCGAACCCATAGTAACTTTATTCCGAGAAGATTCCTAGGGTTTAGTACACCTATGAGTACACCATATACAGAGAGGGACAGCATGAGCGCAAATCCGCTGCTTTCCATCGAAGGTCTGACCGCCTCCGTGGACGAGAAGACCATCCTCCACAACGTCAACCTTAACGTCGCCGCCGGCGAGACCCACGTGCTGATGGGGCCCAACGGCGCCGGCAAGTCCACCCTCGGCCACCTGGTCATGGGCGACCCCGTCTACACGGTCAACGACGGCCACATCGTCTTTGAAGGCGAGGACATCACCGAGCTCAGCACCGACAAGCGTTCGCGCGCCGGCCTGTTCCTGAGCTTCCAGGCCCCGGTCGAGATCCCTGGCGTGCCGCTGTCGAGCTTCCTGCGCGCCAGCATTGCCGGCCGCCCCGGCCTGGAGATGAAGGGCAAGGAGTTCCGCCGTCGCGTCAAGGAGCTCGCGGCCGAACTCAACATGGATACCGCCTATCTCAACCGCGAGCTGGGCGTGGGCTTCTCGGGCGGTGAGAAGAAGAAGGTCGAGATGCTCCAGCTCCTGCTGCTGCAGCCCAAGCTCGCCATCCTCGACGAGACCGACTCAGGTCTGGACGTCGACGCACTTTCCACCGTCAGCCACGGCATGGACGCCTACCGCAAGAGCTGCGACGGTTCCATGCTCATCATCACGCACAATACGCGCATCCTGGAACACCTGGATGTCGATCGCGTCCACGTTATGGTCAAGGGCCACATCGTGCGCGAGGACGATGCCTCGCTCATCCCCTGGATCGACAAGAACGGCTTTGAAACCTTCGAGCGCGAGGCAGCCGAGCAGCGCGCCCAGGCCGAGGCCGCCGCTGCCGAGCAGCAGGCGTAAAGGGGCGACGCAATGACCAAGAACCGCACCGAGGTCGCGGACATCGACCGCAGCCTCTACGACTTCACCTACGGCGAGGAGGGATTCGAGCGCCTCGACGCCGGCATCACGCCCGACATCGTGCGCGAGATCAGCGCCAAGAAGGACGAGCCGCAGTGGATGCTCGACCTGCGCCTCAAGTCCCTCGAGATCTTCAACCGCTTCCCGGATCCGACGTGGGGCCCCTCCATCGAGGGCCTGGACATGGACAACATCGTCACCTACGTCAAGCCCAACACCGACCAAAAGCACGACTGGGAGTCGGTGCCCGACGACATCAAGAACACCTTTGAGCGCCTGGGCATCCCCGAGGCCGAGCGCAGCTACCTGGCAGGCGTCGGCGCGCAGTACGACTCCGAGCTGGTCTACCACAACATGCAGGACACGGCGTCCAAGATGGGCATCGTGTACTCCGGCATCGAGGAGGCTCTGCACGACCCGCAGTGGGAGCCGCTCATCCACGAGAAGTTTATGACGCTCATCCCGCCCACCGACCACAAATTTGCGGCCCTGCACGGCGCCGTATGGTCGGGCGGCTCGTTTGTCTACGTGCCCAAGGGCACCAAGCTCGACTTCCCGCTGCAAAGCTACTTCCGCCTCAATGCCAAAGGTGCCGGCCAGTTTGAGCACACGCTCATCATTGTCGAGGACGATGCCGACCTGCACTTTATCGAGGGCTGCTCCGCGCCCAAGTACAACGTGGCCAACCTCCACGCCGGCGCCGTCGAGCTCTTTGTGGGCAAGCGTGCGCACCTGCGCTACTCGACCATCGAGAACTGGTCCAAGAACATGTACAACCTCAACACCAAGCGTGCGCGCGTGGACGAGGACGGCGACATCGAGTGGATCAGCGGCTCCTTCGGCAGCCACGTGGGCTACCTCTACCCCATGAGCGTGCTCAACGGCCGCCGCGCCCGGTCGAGCTTTACCGGCATCACCTTTGCCGGCGCCGGTCAGAACCTCGATACCGGCTGCAAGGTCGTGCTCAACGCGCCCGAGACCTCGGCAACCGTCGAGACCAAGGGCATCTCCAAGAGCGGCGGCATTCAGACCTTCCGCAGCTCTATCGTTGCCACACCCAAGGCCGAGGGCTCCAAGGCAACCGTGAGCTGCCAGTCGCTGATGCTCGACGATCAAAGCCGCTCCGACACTATTCCGGCCATGGACATCCGCGCCAAGAACGTCGACATCGGCCACGAGGCCACCATCGGCCGCATCGGCGACGATAAGGTGTTCTACCTGATGAGCCGCGGTATCTCGGAGGAAGAGGCCCGCACCATGATCGTCAACGGCTTTGCCAACCCGGTCTCCAAGGAGCTACCGCTGGAGTACGCCGTCGAGATGAACAACCTGATCAAGCTCGAGATGGAAGGAGCGATCGGATAATGAAACAGACCACCAACACCGCTGCTACCACCCTTGAGCAGGTCAATGCGATGCCCGCAGCAACCTGGGGCTGGCTGCGCATGAACCAGACCAAGCTCGAGCTTTCCGACGAAGTTGCCGCCGCACCCGCCGAGGCCGTTGAGGTCGAGGGCCTGAACGAGCAGTTCCGCGGTGCAGCCAACGCCTTCGGAACCGCCATGGACACCATGGCCGAGCGCTTCCCCGAGCGCCGTGCCTCCGCCCCCGGCGACGCCGCCGACCGCGCCCGCATCACGCCCGAAACCGAGCTCGATGTGCCTGCCACCTCGGTCTACCAGGCAGGTGCCATTAAGCTCGAGGAAGAGCTCGCCCCCGCCGAGGCCTTCGAGACCGGCATGGGCGAGGCCGCCTACGCCTACTTGGCCGAGCACGCTACCAAGCGCATCGTCATCGATGTGCCCGCCTACCAGCACGCGACGGTTACCGTGCGTGTGAGCGGTGTCGATGCCGCCGCGGCCATCGCCGCCATCGACGTCGTCGCCCGTCCCCAGTCGACGCTCGATCTGCATATTGCCCTGGACTCCCCCGTTACCGGCGAGGGTGTCGTGGGCTCCGTGCTACTCGTGTGCGCCCACGAGTACGCCACCGTCAACGTGACCTGCACGCAGACGCTCGACGATAGCTGGATCGCACTCGATGACACCGGCCTGTTCCTGGACGAGGGCGCGCGCGTCAACGTGCAGCACACCGTTCTGGGTGCCGGCGCCAGCGCCACCGGCCTTGCCGGCGACCTGCTGGGCGATACCGCCAAGGTCACCATCGATACCGATTACCTGGGCGCCCGCGAGCAGGTGCGCGACTTTAACTACGAGCTGCGCCACCGCGGTCGCAAGACCGAGTGCGAGATCGACGCCAACGGCGTGCTGACCGGTACGTCCAAGAAGGTCTACCGCGGCACCATCGACCTCGTGCACGGCTGCAAGGGCGCAACCGGCACCGAGCGCGAGACAGTGCTCTTGGCCAACAAGGGCGTCGACAACAAGACCGTTCCCGTCATCCTCTGCGACGAGGACGACGTCGCCGGCAACCACGGCGCCACCATCGGTCACGTTCGCGACGAGCAGCTGTTCTATCTCGCCTGCCGCGGCCTTGACCAGAACGCCGCCGAGGACCTGTTCGTCCGTGCCAAGTTGGAGGACGCCGCGCTTTCCGCCACCGACGAGCGCACCCGCGCCGCCGTCGTCCGCCTGGGCAACAACCTGATCGACAACTTTGAAGAGGAGCTCGCATGATCGACACCGAGCACGTTAAATGCGATACCTGTACCGCACCGGAGCCTATGGAGCTCGACGCAAGCGATGAGGCCTCGCGCGGCTGGCCTACCGTCGACATCGAGACTAACCCCTACAAGGCGCAGTTCCCGCTGTTCCAGCAACACCCCGAGATCGCCTTCCTCGATAGCGCCGCCACCGCGCAGCGCCCTGCCTGTGTGCTTGACGCCGAGCGCGACTTCTATCGGCGCATGAATGCCAACCCCCTGCGCGGCCTGTACTCGCTGTCCGTCGAGGCCACCGACGCCATCGCGAAGGTCCGCCAGCAGATTGCCGACGTCATCGGCGCTCCCCAGGCCAACGAGGTCGTCTTCACCCGCAACACGAGCGAGTCGCTCAACCTGGTCGCCAAGAGCTTTGCGCCCACAGTGCTCGAGCCCGGTGACGAGGTCGTCATCACCATCATGGAGCACCACTCCAACCTGATCCCGTGGCAGCAGGTCTGCCGCGAGACCGGCGCCAAGCTCGTCTACCTCTACCCCACCAAGACCGGCCAGCTCACCACCGAGGAGGTTCTTGCCAAGGTGGGTCCCAAGACCAAGATCCTGGCCGTGGGACAGGTCTCCAACGTACTGGGCGTCGAGAACCCGGTCAAGAACCTCGGCAAACTCGTGCACAAGTACGGCGGCTACCTGGTCGTCGACGGTGCGCAGTCGCTACCGCACATGCCGGTCGATGTGGCCGACCTGGGCGCCGACTTCTTTGCCTTTAGCGCGCACAAGGCCATGGGCCCCATGGGCATCGGCGTGCTGTGGGGCAAAATGGACCTGCTCAACGCCATGCCGCCCATGCTCACCGGCGGCGAGATGATCGACTCGGTCACCGAGCAGGACGCCATCTGGGCGCCCGTTCCCGAGAAATTCGAGGCCGGCACGCAGGACGCCGCCGGCATCTTCGCCACGGGTGCGGCACTCGACTACCTGATCAACACGGTGGGTTACGAGAACATCCAAGCACGCGAGCAGGCACTCGTCCACTACCTGATGGGCGAACTCATGCAGCTCGACTTTGTCCAAATCATCGGCTCCATCTATTGGGACAACCACCACGGCGTTTTGAGCTTTAACGTCAAGGGTATCCACCCCCACGATGTCGCGAGCATCATGGACATGGACGGCGTCTGCATCCGCGCCGGTCACCACTGCGCGCAGCCGCTGCTCACCTGGCTGGGCGTCGAGAACCTTGCTTGCTGCCGCGCCAGCGTTGCCTTCTACAACGACAAGGCCGACATCGACAAGTTCATCGCCGGTCTGCATCACGTTTGGAGCACATTCAATGGGTAATCTGTACACCTCCACCACATTTATGGAGCACAACTCGCACCCCGACTATAAGTACGAGATGGATGCCCCCACGCACGAGCACGACGGCATCAACCCCAGCTGCGGAGACGAGCTCACCTTGCAGCTACGTGTCGAGAACGGCGTAATCGAGGAGGCCTCCTTTACCGGCCACGGCTGCGCCATCAGCCAGGCAAGTGCCGACATCATGGCCGACCTCATCACCGGCGAGACCGTCGAGGAAGCTCGCCGCCTGGCAGAGCTCTTCCTCGCCATGATCCGCGGCGAACAGCTCTCTGAGGAGGACCTGGAAGATCTGGACGAAGCCGCCCAGCTCCAGGACATCTCGCACATGCCCGCCCGCGTCAAATGCGCCGAGCTCGCCTGGCGCACCCTCGACGGCATGCTCACGGGACAAAATAATCAGTAGTACTTGTCCCAAATCTTAAGAATTTTGTTGGCCGAATCGCTTGACAAGTGCGGTTCGGCCATTTTCTATTCTGAGCCCTCAGCCTGAGCCTTCACCCGAGCATAAGCGCGCACGATACGAGAGACGGTACTCTTGCTGATTCCCGTATACCGTTCGATCTCGCGCACCGTGTAGCCGCCATCGTGCAGGGCGAAAATGATTCCGTCTCGCCGCGACGGTGCTACGATCTTGAGTTCGTTGAGCGGCACGCCCAGGCGATTCGCCATCTTGTCAGCAAACGCACGCCGCTCCCACTCCGTCTCATCCATATCGTGAATCACCGGATCGGAACCATCCGGCATCGACAGAGAATAATCAAGAAACCCCTTGGCAGACTCAAAGAGCTCGAGCACGCAAGAAGGGTCGGAAAATCCCCTCGTCGTATCGTTGTCATACGCTCGCAGATACTCGGCAAAGCTGCTCCACGGATAGCGCTCGATCAGGGCGATACCCGCCTCCTGCGGATTGGCGTGAACATAGCGAATGGCGGCCATTAGGTAACGGTCGGTATCGAGCGAGCGCCGGTCAAAACGGTTCTGGAACAGATGGCCTGTGCGCCCCGTGCGTTTATTGAACCGCCGCGCGTACGTCAAAAGCAGCCGGTGCATCGCCGCGCTCATCGCGTCCTCGTAATCTGCAAGCACAAGATGCACGTGATTGCCCATAAGGCACCAGGCGATGACCGTCACGCCCGCCTCGCGGCAGCAGTCGCGCATCAGTTCCAAAAACTCCCACCGGTCTTCGTCGCCCTCAAAGATGAGCTGCTTGCCCGTACCGCGGGCACAGACATGGTAAAAGCCGGTAACCGTTCTCCAAACGCGCTGCATGGCGCTCCCTTCGCCGGGATATGCTTGCCATCCAATACAGCACGATTGAAGCGTGGCATCAAAACATCCACGCAAAACAATAGACTCGCGCGGCCAAAGGCAGTAAATAGGCGGCGAACGGCACCGTTGCAACAGGTCAGCCCCTGCAACGCTTACAAGAGCTGACCAAAAGCTTGCCCAAGACGAACCCCCTCTAGTGAAGTTCGCGACCACAGAACATAGGGTTAAACCGTTTCAATTAAAACTTCCGGACTTCTCGCTACGAAAACTGAGCCGTTCGCCGAATATTCCGTGCATTTCGCGGTATTATAGGGGCTGCATGTCATGTCCCTTTCGAAGGGTCGCCCGGCAATCGCCAGCCACGACCCCCAGACGGGACGCCAACACGATAGAGAGGAGAGGCATGCAGTACTCACAGGAAGTGGAGAACATGTGCCCCGTTGCCAAGGGTGCATACCACGGCCCCGCACCCATCCCCGAGGAGGGCAAGTGGGTCCAGGCTAAGGAGATTTCCGACATCTCCGGTCTTACGCACGGTGTGGGTTGGTGCGCACCTCAGCAGGGCGCCTGCAAGCTCACGCTGAACGTCAAGGACGGCATCATCGAGGAGGCCCTCGTTGAGACCATCGGCTGCTCGGGCATGACCCACTCTGCCGCCATGGCTTCCGAGATCCTTCCCGGTAAGACCATCCTCGAGGCCCTCAACACCGACCTCGTCTGCGACGCCATCAACGTTGCTATGCGCGAGATCTTCCTGCAGATCGTTTACGGCCGCAGCCAGACCGCGTTCTCCGAGGGCGGCCTGCCCGTGGGCGCCTCCCTCGACGACCTCGGCAAGGGCCTTCGCTCTCAGGTCGGCACCATGTTCGGCACCAAGGCCAAGGGCGCTCGTTACCTCGAGCTCGCTCAGGGCTACGTCACCCGCATGGCTCTCAACGACAAGAACGAGATCATCGCATTCGAGTTCCTGAACCTCGGCAAGTTCACCGACGCCGTCAAGGCCGGCAAGACCCCCGAGGAGGCCATCGCTGGCGCTATGGGCCACTATGGTCAATGGGAGAACGCTGCCAAGTACATCGACCCGCGCACCGACGAGGAGACTCACTCCGTCGCCAGCGTGTTCCCGGTTCACGAGTAGAAAGGGAGGGAAATAACTATGACTGTTACGTTCGAAGGTTACGAGCGCCGCGCTGACAAGATCAACAAGTGCCTCGCCGACAACGGCATCGCCTCCCTCGAGGAAGCTCTGCAGATCTGCACCGACAAGGGCTTCAACCCGCGTGAGATCGTCAACAACACCCAGTCCATCGCCTTCCAGAACGCCGAGTGGGCCTACACCCTCGGTTGCGCTCTCGCTGTCAAGCGTGGCGCCAAGTCCGCTTCTGAGGCTGCCGCCATCATCGGCGAGGGCATCCAGGCCTTCACCGTTCCCGGCTCCGTCGCCGAGGACCGCAAGGTCGGTCTGGGCCACGGCAACCTGGGCGCTATGCTGCTCTCCGACGACACCGAGTGCTTCGCCTTCCTGGCCGGCCACGAGTCCTTCGCTGCCGCTGAGGGCGCTATCGGTCTGGCTCTGAACGCCAACAAGGCTCGCAAGAAGCCGCTGCGCGTTATCCTGAACGGTCTGGGCAAGGACGCTGCTCAGATCATCGCCCGCATCAACGGCTTCACCTATGTGAAGACCCAGTTCGACTACTACACGGGCGAGCTCAAGGTCGTCGAGACCATCCCCTACTCCGATGGTCCCCGCGCTGCCGTTAACTGCTACGGCTCCGACGACGTCCGCGAGGGCGTTGCCATCATGTGGCACGAGAACGTCGACATCTCGATCACCGGTAACTCCACCAACCCCACGCGCTTCCAGCACCCCGTCGCTGGCACCTACAAGAAGGAGCGCATCGAGGCTGGCAAGAAGTACTTCTCCGTCGCTTCTGGTGGCGGCACTGGCCGTACCCTGCACCCGGACAACATGGGCGCCGGCCCTGCCTCTTACGGCATGACCGACACCATGGGCCGTATGCACTCCGACGCCCAGTTCGCCGGTTCTTCCTCCGTGCCTGCGCACGTCGACATGATGGGTCTCATCGGCATGGGCAACAACCCCATGGTCGGTGCCACCGTCGCCTGCGCTGTCGCCGTCGAGGAGGCCCTCAAGGCCTAATCGCGCCCGCGCGATGCTCATATAGTTGAGCTTTAGAGCCGCTACCTTTCGAGGTAGCGGCTCTTTTTGTTTGCGCTATCGCAGGGTAGCGAATGCCGATATATCAGTTGGGGCGAAATACGAGATGTGACGAGATGAAACGTCAGAGCGTCCATGACGCCCACCTGTCATATGTGCCCTTTACCGATTTGCCGAGTCTTTGCGGCCCCATTACCGATCACCCGTGCGACAATGCGCCGGACGAGAAAGGAATCCGATGGAATCGACTGATGTACTGGTAATTGGATCTGGCATTGCGGGCCTTTGCGCCGCCATCGAAGCGGCGCGCACGGGTGCAACCGTCGCTGTGGCAAGCGCCGGCAAGACTATGAGTGGATCGAGTTTCTTCCCCGGAACCTGGGGCTTGGGGCTTATCGGACCCGTTAACGAAGACGACGAACAAGACCTCATCGATACCATCCAGACCGTTGGTGGCGGCGTCGCCGACCCCGAGCTTGTCCAGACGTTTGTCCACAGCATTCCCCAAGCAATTGAATGGCTCGAGCAAGACCTAGGCGTTGAGCTCCAGCGTCCGCAAAGCGCTGAGAGCGCCCAGCAAAAGCAATTTATCCCCTGTTTTGACCACAAGACGCGCATGTGGCGCGGCCTCACCCGTAAGCCCCTTGAGGACGCTCTGACGACCCGGATCGAGTCGCTCGGCATTCGCCTGCTCCCCCGCCATGAGCTTATCGACCTTGTTGAGAACACGAACGGCAGAATCACCGGAACCGTGCTCTACGACCTTACCGAAAATCGAATCGTGCCCTTTGCTGCCAAGGCCACGATCATCGCAGCCGGTGGCACAGGCGGCCTGTTCGAGCGCAGCCTTACGTCGGCTGATGTGCTCAGCTCCTCGCAGGCCATCGCACTGGCGCACGGCGCATCGCTTACTAATATAGAATTCATGCAGATGATGCCCGGCTTCATCGAGCCCAAGCGCAACCTGGTCTTCAACGAGAAAACCTGGCGCTACGTACATGTAGACCAGCCGGTCGATATTGCCGACGGCAAGCTAAACGATCTGCTTGAGCAGCGCTCTGGATATGGTCCTTTCACCTCGCGCTTGGCCTCCCGCGCCATCGACCTCGTCATAGATCAGGCAGGTGCAGAGGGCCTGGCGCTCCACTACGACTTCCCCCGCGAGGACATCCCCGAGTTTGTGCAGACCTTTGCCACCTGGCTGCAAGACGAGCACGGCATCGCGCCGACCGACGAGATGCGCGTGGCGATGTATGCCCACGCCGCCAACGGCGGTATCAAAATCGACAAGACCGCGTACGCAGGCGTTGAGGGCCTCTACGCCTGCGGTGAGGCAACAGGCGGCATGCACGGCGCCGACCGCATCGGCGGCTTGTCGAGTGCCAATGGCATCGTGTTCGGGCGCATTGCGGGCGCATCGGCAGCCCAAGCAGCGCTGGACGCTCCTGAGGCGGCCGCACCGATGGATATCGCCCTCCCCCAGCATGGCATAGCTACAGCAGACGCCGAGCGCCTGACCCGCTGCCTCAAACGCACAATGAGTACCTACTGCATGATCAACAGGACCGAAGCGGGTCTATCCAAGGCCCTGCAACAGCTTGAAAGCCTGCAAGACGACGCAACGGCGCTGAGCAAGCCACACGCCAATGACAGCGAAATCGCAGCCCTCGCCCGCCTGCAATCGCAGATTCAACTAGCACAGGAAATGGTCAAAGCCATGCGCAAGCGAACCGAAAGTCTCGGATCGCACTATCGAGCGAATTAAACTGGACACCTATCTAAAGCAAAACACAACTAATCGATATCTATGGGCCCCGTGAACTCGAAGTGGCACGGGGCCCATTCGTGTCCGCACGGCAGCGTATCCTAATTCTGAATACAGAGCGGGCAAAGCCCGCATAGACAATAGGCCAGCGAGGAGGAGATATGGACAGTAGAGATATCGAGAAGTGGCGTGTCAAACTTGATAGCTACGCCAATGTGGAAGACGGCGTTGAGTATTGGCTCGCACGCGATTTAATGGAACCCCTCGGATACGCCCAATGGCGCAATTTTGAGACTGCAATTAAGAGGGCAATGGCATCGTGTGAAGTCAATGAAATGCCTGTTGCTTCCTATTTTGTTGAAACCAGCAAAATTGTACCTACAGGAATAGGACAAAAAGCAGTCAAAGACTATAAGTTAACGCGCTACGCATGCTATTTAATCGCCCAAAACGGGGACCCAAACAAGCCGGAAGTCGCGCTCGCACAGGCGTACTTCGCCGTGCAGACGCGCCGGTTTTACTGATCCCCAGGGTAGACTCGATCTGTGAAAGTGGCTGTGCCCTTTCGGGTTCGACCCCATGCAAGGTCAAAAAAAGCGACCAGCCGAAGCCAGTCGCTTTAACATACTTTGGTGGGCCGTCAGGGGGTCGAACCCTGGACCTTGGGATTAAGAGTCCCCTGCTCTACCAACTGAGCTAACGACCCAAAGCTAAAGTCCGTTGTGGCGGACTTTAGAGGAGATATCGTGTGGTGGGCCGTCAGGGGGTCGAACCCTGGACCTTGGGATTAAGAGTCCCCTGCTCTACCAACTGAGCTAACGACCCGATATCAACACGAAGCAAGAACTGGGGTGGGTAAAGGGACTCGAACCCTCGACCTACGGGACCACAACCCGTCGCTCTAGCCAACTGAGCTACACCCACCGTGTCCTGTGCGCTTCGCGCTCGACTATTATTGCAAGGAACGCCACGCGATGCAAGCCCCAATTTTCAAGAATTTTGAAAAGAGTTTTTCAAGCGCTTTTCGAGCAATTCCCACCGGTTTCATAGGAGTAAACTTGCCCCACTGCAAATGCTCGAAAGGACCGGCATGAAAGAACTCTCCAACCGCACGGCGGCGTTTACCGATTCGGTCATCCGCCGCATGACGCGCATCTCCAACAAGTATGGTGCCGTCAACCTGTCGCAGGGCTTCCCCGATTTCGATCCCCCGGCGCAGCTGCTCGATAGCCTCAGCACCATTGCCACCGACCCCAAGCCGCTTTACCACCAGTACTCCATCACCTGGGGCTCCCAGGCCATGCGCGAGGCGCTTGCCACCAAGCAGGAGCACTTTATGGGCATGCCGATCAACCCCAACGAGAACATCGTGGTCACCTGCGGCTCCACCGAGGCCATGATGGCCGCCATGATGACGGTCACAAACCCCGGCGACAAGGTCGTCATTTTCTCGCCGTTCTACGAGAACTACGGCGCCGACACGATCCTCTCGGGCGCTGAGCCCATCTATGTGCCGCTCAACCCGCCCACCTTTGACTTCGACCGTGAGGTCCTCGAGGCAGCCTTCCGCGACAACGACCCCAAGGCCATCGTCCTGTGCAACCCTTCCAACCCTTGCGGCAAGGTCTTTACGCGCGAGGAGCTCACCTTTATCGCCGACCTCTGCAAAAAGTACGACACCTACTGCATCACCGACGAGGTCTACGAGCACATCGTCTACGCGCCCCACGAGCACGTCTATATGGCCACGCTGCCCGGCATGTTCGAGCGCACCATCAGCTGCAGCTCGCTGTCCAAGACCTACTCCATCACCGGCTGGCGTCTGGGCTACACTATCGCCCCTGCCGAAATCACCGAGCGCATCAAGAAGGTCCACGACTTCCTCACCGTGGGCGCCGCCGCTCCCCTGCAGGAAGCCGTCGTCACCGCCCTCAACTTCGACGACAGCTATTACGATGAGGTCCTCGACCTCTACACCGCCAAGCGCGACCTGTTCTGCCAGGGACTCGACAGCATCGGTCTTGAGCATAACGTGCCGCAGGGCGCCTACTACGTGATGATGGATATCTCGGAGTTTGGCTATGACAGCGACCTTGACTTCTGTGAGGACCTCGCGTCTAAGGTGGGCGTGGGCGCTGTTCCCGGATCGAGCTTCTTCCGCGAGCCCGTCAACCATCTGATTCGTTTCCACTTTGCCAAGCGTGACGAGACGCTCAACGCGGCGCTGGAGAACCTCAAGTCTCTGCGTGATAAAATCGAGCCGCGCGGATAAGGACGGACGGGCAGCTAAAGTAACCAAAGAAGCCCCACACCGCCTGCCGCGTTGCGAGGCTTCTTTTTATAGCGCTTTCTTAAATGGTTTAGAGCGCTATACTTTAGAGAAGGAATAACTCGCCCCAGAAAGAGGAACATTATGGCAGAGCAGCAGCTTATCGGAGCGCTCGAGGCCGGTGGCACCAAGATGGTCTGCGCCACGGGCTATGCGGACGGTACGGTCCTAGAGCGCGAGCAGATCGCGACCACGACTCCGCAGGAGACCGTCGAGGCCGTCAACGCATGGCTTGCCGACAAGGGCATCGCCGCGCTGGGCATCGGCGCCTTTGGCCCCACCGCAGTCAACCCTGCCTCGCCCCAATACGGCAAGATCCTGGAGACGCCCAAAACGGCATGGCGCTACTTTGACCTGCTGGGCACCATCCAAAACGAGCTCAATATCCCCTGCGGCTACGACAACGACGTCAACGTCGCCTGCCTGGGCGAGGTCACCTTTGGTTGCGCCCAGGGCCTCACTGACGTTGTGTATCTGACCATCGGTACCGGCGTGGGCGCCGGCGTGCTCTCGGGCGGCCAGCTCGTGCACGGCATGATGCACCCCGAGGCCGGCCACATCCTGGTCACGCGCGACCCGCGCGACACCATCGGCGAGCATAGCGCCTGCCCCTTCCACGACAGCTGCCTCGAGGGCCTCATCGCCGGCCCCGGTGTTAAAAAGCGCTGGGGCGGCAAGAGCGCCGGAGAGATGGCCGATGACCCGGAGGCCATGGACCTGCTCGCCGGCTATCTGGCGCAGGCGCTCATGACCTACACGCTGTGCTACGCGCCGCAAAAGATCATCATCGGCGGCGGCGTGGCCGACCACACCCCCATCGTGCCGCTCGCGCGCAAGAAGTGCGCCGAAATGCTCAACGGCTATATCGTCACGCCCGAGGTCAACGACATCGATAACTACATCGTCAACAACAGCCTCGAGGGCAAGCAGGGCATTATGGGTTGCCTGGCCCTGGGCGCACAGGCGCTTCAGTAGCAGACGCACCCACAGGGCGTGGCGCGCCCGGCAAATCCGACCTACGGAACGACGCCACCACGCCTCATATAAGCCCTCAAATAAAAAAGGCCGCCTAGGACCAAACAATACGTCCTAGGCGGCTTTTTTGGCGCACATCAGCGACCGTAAGAGATATCGGAGCACAACGCCCGTTGCCGCTCCACAGCAGTCGATCATCACATCGGTGATCATGCCGGCGCGTCCCGGCACAAAGAGCTGAATCGTCTCGTCGATCGAGGGAATCAGCAGCAGGAACACCGCCGTGGGCAGCAGCACGTCAAAGGTGCGCCGGCCCTCAAAATCAAAGGCGTGCGTTGCCAGGATGCCGAGCACCATATACTCGGTAAAATGAGCGCACTTGCGAACAACAAAATTGGTCACCCATTCATATGGAAGTCCCACGCCGTGCAGGAAACCGCGGATAGCTTCCATGACCGTTAGGCTCAGCGAGCCCGACCCCGAGCCGGGAACCAGCGAATTGCCCCAGATCAAGAGCGCCATCAGGCAGGTCACGACCGCCCAGTTTCGATTGATCTTAACCATGCAGAAGTTATGCCTCCGCGCGGAGCGGCGCGAAGCTGGCGGTACCGCCCTCGATAACGCTCAGATAGGCACGGCCCGTACGCTTGGCGGTAGAGGACTGCAGGCGCTCGATCTCTTCCTCGAGGATCTGATTGACGCGCTCGTGACGACGATTTTCCATAATGCCGGCGGCAATAGCCTCGGCCCGCTCGATGCTCTCGCGCGAGATACGGGCGGTATCCTCGGGGAACACAGCGCTGTGACGGCCGACATAGGCGGGGGCAGCAGGCTGAGGGGCAGCGACGGGAGCGGGGGCCGCAACAGGAGCAGGCTCGTCAATCTCATCCAGAATCGCGGTGGCGGCGGCCCACATGTCCTCGTGGCCCGAGTAATCGGCCATGGGGACATCAATCTCGAGCGAGGCATCCGGAAGGTCGCCGGTGTCGACGCGATCTTGGGCATCAATAGAAGCGGTGATGGCTGCAGGCTCATCGAGGTCATCGAGATCGATGTCCGCGGCACCGGAGATGATAGGCATACTGGCGAGGTTTGCATTGTACGGCGCAGCCTCGGCCGCCTGCTGCTGGGCAGGAGCGCCCCACAGCGAGCTTTCGGCGGCACGGCGGGCGGCAACTGCCTCCTCGTCCGCGGCCATGGCTTCATCAACGTACGAATTGTCGGCAGAAGCGTTCGCGTCCGCCGAGGTAGCGTTGTAGGCGTTATTGGCTGCCGCGTTGGCAACGAGTGCCACGAAAGCTGCCGTGCTGCCCGCAGGGGCGGCCTGGGAGCCAGACACGGCACGTGCCGCGGCGGCGATGTCATCGCGATTGAAGGAGCCGGTCTGCCCGCCATTGGTAAGCTCGTCGATGGCGACTTGATAGACGTCGCGCGAGTGTGCAGGGTCGCAGCTCACCGGCGAATCGTCGTCGAGCATACTGTCGATCATGGACCAAGCCTCGTCCTCGTCCATAGCATCTGCGGCTCGAGCGATGGTAGGAACACCATCATCGGCATGACGGCGCTGGAACGCACCAGTCAGGCCGGAAAGGAATGCCGAGGTAGACTGCTCCGCCTGAGCCTGAGAAGCAGAAGCCGCAGCGTAAGGAGTCGCATCCTGCTGCTGAGCTGGAATCGAGGCGGTCTTGAACTCGCTTTGATGCTGATTGAGATTGGCGGCACCGCCCATGGCATCGGGCTGGAACAGACGCTCTTCACGCTGCGCACGATACTCGGAGATACCCAGCGAGGCGGCATAGATACCCACGCCCGCCACCGCGCCCACGGCGAAGGGAACTGCACCCGCCACGACCGTCTCGTTCACCGACGAAAACGGCAGCGTCGCGGCATACATAACCACGGGAGCGGCAAGGCCGATCCCGCACGAAAGTCCGGCAAGGACTGCTCGTTGTGTTGCATCAGAAGAAGCCATGAGCTCTCCCCATCTTCCAGCACCCAAATCGCATCATTCAGTTGGCTGCGCGAGAGAAGATGAAGCGGGGCTATGCCCCAAAGCAACGGTATATGGTTCGTTTCATCTGCGTTTTCCGTCGCGAAGCTTAAAAGCTATTATGCGAAACCGCCCCGTCGATTGCAAGCGACGATGTCGGATTGAAACGGGAAACCTGCTGCTCGTCGGTCTTACGGTCAAAAATAAGCGCGGAGCGGCGATATGGAAAAGGGCCGAGGCTCAAAGCCCCGACCCTTTATCGCATTGATGACTATCGCTGCGTGTGGATGACAACCTAGAACGTCTGCTCGTAGTCGCTGTGTTTTTTGGCCGAACGCACCAAGAATTCCTGGTTGGTGTTGGTGCCCTTAAGACCCTTGATAAACGATGCGGCTGCGCGCTCGGTGTTGTTCATGCCGGCAAGAATGCGACGCAGACCAAAGACAAACGGACGCATCTGCTCGTCGACCAACAGGTCCTCGTTACGCGTACCGGAGGCAACGGGGTCGATAGCCGGGAAGATGCGGCGGTCGGCCAGGTCGCGGTCGAGCTTAAGCTCCATGTTGCCGGTGCCCTTGAACTCCTCAAAGATGACCTCGTCCATCTTGGAACCGGTGTCGATGAGGGCAGAGGCCAGGATGGTGAGCGAGCCACCGTTCTCGATATTACGGGCTGCGCCCAGGAAGCGCTTGGGAGGATACAGTGCCGCCGAATCGACGCCACCCGAAAGGATGCGGCCTGAGGCGGGCGCCGCCAAGTTGTAGGCGCGGGCAAGACGCGTGATGGAGTCGAGCACCACCACGACGTCGCCACCCAGCTCCACGATGCGCTTGGCGCGCTCGATGACGAGCTCTGCCACGCGAGTGTGGTTGTCGGCGGGCATATCGAAGGTCGACGCCACAACCTCGCCCTTGATGGAACGCTGCATATCGGTGACCTCTTCGGGGCGCTCGTCGACGAGCAGGCAGATGAGGTGCACCTCGGGGTTGTTAATCGAGATAGACTGGCAAATCTTCTTGAGGATCGTGGTCTTGCCGGCCTTGGGCGGGGACACGATCAAGCCACGCTGACCCTTGCCGATCGGCGACACGATGTCGATGGCGCGACCGGTAATGGAGTCCTTGCCGTGCTCCATGCGCAGCGGCTCGTTGGGATAGACCGGGGTGAGGTCACCAAACTTGGGGCGGTTGCGAATCTGCTCGGGGTCCAGACCGTTGACGGTCGTGATTTTGGCGAGGCCGGCGCGCTTGTCGCCGCCACGCGAGGGGCGCAGCGAGCCCTCGATGACGTCGCCCGTGCGCAGGCGCGCGGAGCGGATGAGGTAGGCGGGCACGAAGGCGTCGTCGTTGGACTTCATGTAGCCATGGGCATGGATGATGCCGGAGCTGTCCGGGCGAATCTGCAGGATGCCCTTGATGTCGCGGAAGCCCTCGGCCTTCGCGGCGGTGACGTAGATCTCCTCGACGAGCTCGGCTTTCTTCTTGCCGGTGGTCTCGATCTCGAACTCCTTGGCCTTCTCGCGAAGTTCGGCGACCTTCATGGCAGCGAGCTCCTCACGCGAAAGCGTGGGCTCGGTGGGGGCGGCGTTACGCTCCTTGTTGCGCTGTTTGCGATCGCGCTGGCGGTTGCGACGGTCGTTGTTGCGCTCGTCCTTGCGCTCGTTGCGCTCCTCGTTGCGCTTGTGCTGGCGACGGTTGGGGCGAGCGTTGTCATCGGCCTCAGCGGGCGCGGCGCCATCGGTTGCGGCGGCGTCGGCATTGGCCGCAGCGGCGTCATTGGCCTCGGCGCCGGAATCGACCTGCGCTTCGACATCAGCCTGCTGCTCGGACGCCTTGGCCTTAGCGGACTTCTTACGACCGCGCTTGGGCTTCTCGGACGCAGGCTGTTCGACGTCCTGGGGCTCGGCGGCATCAGTCGATGCATCGGCGGTCGTCTCGGCGGAATCCTCGGACGAACCCTTCTTGGCAGCCTTGGCCTTGGACGTGCGCTTAGCAGCAGTACGATGGCTGCGACCAGGACGGACGTCGGCGGGCTCGACATCGGCGGGAGCGGCCTCGGAAGTCGTAGCATCCTGGACGAGTGCGTCGGCAGCGGTTGCAGACTCGGCGGTCGCCGCAGCATCCCGAGCGGCTGCGGCTGCGGCTGCGGCCTTCTCTGCCTCGACGAAGGCCTTGGGCTTGCGACCGCGACGGTGCGGGCGCAAAGCCGGATCAACAACGGGAACTTCGCTGGCCTCGACAGGCGCAGCGGGCTCAGCAGGCGATGCGCCCTCCCCTGCCGCGGAACGAACCGAAGCCTCGGTGAGCTCGGGGGTTACCTGTTCAGCAACCTGCTCGGCCTTAGCAGCCGTGCGACGGCGTGTGCGCGGTGCCGGCTTCTCGGTCGGCTGGTCGGCGGCAGGCGTCTCGGGCACAGACGGAGCTGCGAGCTCGGTCAGAGCCGCGGCCTCGCGCTCGGCAGCACGACGGCGGGCGCGCACCACCTGAGCCTCGCTAATCTGCGCCAACGCACGTGCCTGTGCGACCTCATCGGAAATCGGCGCCGAGGAGTCAGCTGCAACGGTGCGCTTGGCGCGCGTCGTGCGCGTGGTACGGCGCTTGGGCTTGGTGACCTCCTCGCCGTCAGCGGCAGGCCTGGTCGTGCGGCGCGTACGCTTGGGCTTTGCCGGAGCAGCCTCCTCACCAGTTGCAGGCACGGCCTTCTCAGCCGCTGCAGGCGTAGGCGTCGAAGCAGCCTTAGGCGTCTCAGGAGCCGAGGCTTGCGCGGGCGCCGCGACCTGGTCCGACGCAACCGGTGCAGCGGGAGCGGCCTGCGTCGTCGTTATTTCGTTTTCTTGCTGTTGATCAGACACAGTGTTTGCTCAACTTTCTTTTCAAGCCCTGTGATCACATGCTCCCTGCATAAACCTTCAGGGCGGCTAAACAGTCTAGTTCCGTTCAAAACGACGGACATCATTGATCTGTATCGAGATGATTGCGTCATATACGCAGCGTTAGTGTAACACAACCGCAACCACCTGCAACTTAGTCATTGGACGTTCTTAAACGCCCAGTCATCAGGGACACTCCTCCTCAAAAGCGCCTTGAAATGTCGCGCCAGAGGAGTGAAGCCGTGGCACCCGGAATAGCCGCGCCACAAATCGCGCCCATCTACTACGTTTGCACCCGAGCCCCTGACCATACCCTTGTTTTTTCAAAAACAACGAGTCTGCTACCTGCGGTTTTAATATCGTACTTTTCGGCATGGTTCGGGATATGCGTCCAAACGTAGGAGATGAGCCCAATTCGTGGCGGACGGTATCCCGCCACCCCTCCGCGAGACAAAAATGATCCATTTTCCTCCGTCCCCAAGGGACAATTTTCAAAACTACGCCGGATTACGGGGCCAGAATGCTGCAAGCCAACCATGCCCTGCATTTTCTAGAAACAATAAGCCATCTACCTGCGGGTTTAATTTTGCCATTGGCACCATGGTCGCCAGTTGGCGATTCAGCCCCGTAAACCGGTATAGTTGCGATTTGGTAGCATTTCCCAGCAAACCAAATAGTCTCACCAAACGCAAAAAGCCCGACCTCCATATGGGAGATCGGACTTTCAAGGCTCAGTTAAACCAAACCTGCGCGGTCAAATGACCCGTAGCTTACATCTGCTCGGGAGCGGAGACACCAACGAGGGTGAGCACCAGGGCGAGCGTCACGCGGACGGCGTCGCAAGCGGCCAGACGGGCACGCGAAAGCTCGGGGTCGACGGGACGGCCCTCGCTCGGCAGCACCTGGCAGGCAGCATAGAAGCTGTGGAAGTCACCAGCGAGTTCCTCGGCAAAGTGCGTCAGACGGAACGGGGCGCGGTCGCGAGCGCAGCTGGCGATCAGGTCGGTGAGCTCGTTGAGCTTACGCGAAAGGGCGAGCTCGGTCGGGTCGGTCAACAGCGAGTAATCGACGTTCTCACCGATGGCCTTGGCGGCAACGGCCTTCATGCCCATCTCGTCGGCCTGCTCAGGCGTTACGTCAGCGGCACGGCGCAGGATGGAGCAGACGCGAGCGTGAGCGTACTGCACGTAGTACACCGGGTTGGAGTTGTCGCGCTTCTTAACGGCCTCGATGTCGAAGTCGACCATCTGGTTGGAGCTCTTGGAGATGAGCGTGTAGCGAGCGGCATCGGAACCGACCTCGTCGACGAGCTCCTGCAGGGTCACCATGGTGCCCTTGCGCTTGGACATACGGACGGGCTTGCCGTTGCGCAGCAGGTTGACGAGCTGGCCCAGCAGAACCTCAAACTTTCCGGGATAGCCAAGAGCGTCGCAGACGCAGCGGACGCGCTCGATGTAGCCGTGGTGGTCGGCGCCCCAGATGTCGATGACGTGGTCGACGCGCTGGAACTTATCCCAGTGATAGGCAACGTCGGAGGCGAAGTAGGTGTACTCGCCGTCGGACTTGATCAGGACGCGGTCCTTGTCATCGCCCAGGTCGGTGGAGCGGAACCACAGGGCGCCGTCCTTGGTGTAGAGGTAGCCCATCTTGTCGAGCTTCTCAAAAGCGCGGTCGACGGCGGAGGTGCCGGCGGTCTCGCCCTCGGTGTCCTTCACGTACAGCGAGCGCTCGGAGTACCAACGATCGAAGTCGCAGTTGACGGCGTGGCAGAGGTCGCGCATGTTATCGACCATCTTTACATAGCCGCGCTCGCGGAAGCTCTCCATGCGCTCCTGAGGATCGGCGTTGACCCACTTATCGCCGTCGGTGCGCCAGAACTCGGCGGCCTCGTCGATGATGTAGTCGCCGCCGTAAGAGTCCTTGCCCAAGGTCTCGGCAAAGTTGTCCTGATACGGATGGGTCTCGGGGTGCTCGTCGTTCTCGTCGGCAACAAAGGCGTCACGGTCGGCGATCAGCAGCTTGTGAGCCTCCTCGATATCAACGCCCTGCTTGGCGATGATGTCGGCAAGCTGCATATAGCGTGTGCTGATGGAGTTGCCGAAGGTGTTCATCTGAGAGCCGTGGTCATTGATGTAGAACTCACGCTGGATGTCGTAACCGGCGTGGTCCATAACGCGGCAGAGCGAATCGCCCAGCGCGGCCCAGCGGCCGTGGCCGATGTGCATGGGGCCGACGGGGTTGGCGGAAACGAACTCGACCTGGGTCTTCAGACCACCACCGACGTTGGACTTAGCGAAGTCCATGCCCTTCTCGCGAGCCTCGCCAAAGATGGCATTCTTGACGGCAACGGAGAGGTAGAAGTTGATGAAACCGGGGCCTGCGATCTCAACCTTCTCGATCGCGGGATCCTCGGGCATATGGGCAACGATGGCCTCGGCGATCTTGCGCGGGGCGCAGTGGGCCAGCTTGGCGGACTTCAGGGCCATGGTAGAGGTCCACTCGCCATGAGAAGTGTCAGCCGGTCGCTCGATAGCGCAATCGTCAAGTTCAAATGCGGAAAGGTCGCCGGCCTCCTGGGCCGCAGCAAGCGCAGCGCGTACCAGCTCTTCAATCTTCTCGGGCATAGATCCTCCTTGTGTTAAAGCCCCCGAGCTCTTGGTCGCTCGTAGGGCAAAAGCCAGAGTTTGTAGCACTCTATCACAAGCGACGGGCACTGTCGCAGGGTAAAGCCAATCGAAATTGCATATGCACAAAATTGACTACAGCTTGTATGGACTCACTCAAAGATGCCGGTCTGCCTGCAGATTATGCACGCGTTGAAAATGCATAAAGGTGTGAACGAGCTGTGTCTTTTATCGAATACTCTTACCTATCGGAGTTGTGTGCTTTTCCTGCATAAAGCGAGGATTTGCGCACGTCAGCGTGTTATTCTAGACATACGCAAATTCGTATAAGTTGGAGGTAGCATGTTCTCAATCGGTCAACACGTCATTCATCCGGGCCAGGGAGTCTGCACCGTCGTCGGTTTTAGGGACGACACGCCGCAGCCCATGTTGTTGCTCGAGACCAAGCAGGGACATGCGCAGACGATTCTCATGTACCCCGTGGCGCAGGCCGACCGCCTACATGCCGCCATCTCTCAGCAGGATGCCGAGCACCTGCTGAGCCACTACGACGAGCTGGAGTGCGACACCTTTACCGAGCGCAACAGCTCGCTTGAAGAGACACACTTTAAGCAGCAGCTCAAGCTGGGCGCGCCCGAGACGGTCCGTGTGGCCAAGACGATGATGCACCGCATCCGCCAGGCCGAGGAAGCTGATAAAAAGCCCAGCTCCTACTACATGCGCGTACTCAAGGAAGCCAAGCGCCGCTCCATCGAGGAGTTCGCCGTGGCCCTGGGCGTCACCGAAGAGGCCGCCGAAGCCCGCCTAGCCCAAGCCGCCCTCAACTAACCTGTCAAAAACCACCACAAAGGGGACAGTGCACCTTTGTGGTGGTTTTCTTGTTCTAGTAGTATTCAATCTCATCGATACCCACGAGCACAAGGAGTCTGTTATGGCAGAGACGCTTACCGCCGGAATCACCCGCGACCGCGCATTCGAACTGCTCAACGAGCACAACAAGGATCCGTTCCACATCACCCACGGCGAAACGGTCGAGGGCACCATGCGCTACTTTGCGCGCGAGTTCGACCCCGAGAACGAGGAGTTCTGGGGCATCGTCGGCCTGCTCCACGACCTGGATTGGGAGGAGCATGAGGACGACCCCATGAACCACACCATCTACGCTGCCGAGATCCTCGAAGGCGAGGGTGCCTCTCCTGAGCTCATCCGCGCCATTCAGTCGCACACCTCTGATTTCAACACCTCGCTGCCCAAGCCCGAACTGCAGATGGAGAAGATCCTGTTTGCCTGCGACGAGCTTACCGGCCTGATCGGAGCCGCGGTTATCATGCGCCCGAGCAAGAGCGTCATGGACTTTACGACCAAGTCGCTCAAGAAGAAGTTCAAGGACAAGCGCTTTGCCGCCGGATGCTCGCGCGACGTGATTTCGCAAGGCGCTGAGATGCTGGGCTGGGAGCTTCCCGAGCTCTTTGACCGCACCATCGCGGCTATGCAGTCCTTCGCTCCCGATCGCGACGCCTTCCAGGCCTAGCACCAAAACCACCACAAAGGGGACAGGCCCCTTTGTGGTGGTTTTTGTTTGCGTGGGCGTTAGGGGCGGACCTGACCGGTGCCGCGAAGCTTGTATTTGTAGGTGGTGAGGGCCTCGGCGGCAAAGGGTCCGCGGGCGTGGAGCTTTTGGGTCGAGATGCCAATTTCGGCGCCCAGGCCAAACTCGCCGCCGTCGGTAAAGCGCGTGCTAGCGTTAGCGTACACGGCCGAGGCATCGACCTCATCCAAGAAGCGCTCGCAGGCGTCTGCGTCCTCGGCGATGATGGCCTCGGAATGCATGGTGCCATAGCGGTTGATGTGCGCGATGGCCTCTTCCTCGTTCGCCACGACCTTCACGCTCATCTCGAGGGCCAGATACTCGCGGCCCCAGTCCTCCTCGGTTGCGGCAACGTAAGCATCGCCCTCGGCAAGACCGGCGGCAACGCAAGCGGCACACGTGGCCTCATCGCCGTGAATCAGCACATCGTGGTCGTGCAGCACGGCAACGACCGCAGGCAAAAACACATTGGCCACAGCATGGTCGACCAGCAGCGACTCGGCGGCATTGCACACGCCTACACGCTGGGTCTTGGCATTAACGATAATGTTGAGCGCCTTATCAAAGTCGGCGGACTCATGCACGTAGATGTGACAGTTGCCCGTGCCCGTCTCGATCACCGGCACGAGAGACTCGCGCACGCAGCGCTGGATCAGGCCTGCACCGCCGCGCGGAATGAGTACGTCGACAATACCGCGGAGCTTCATGAGCTCGCCAGTGGCCTCGCGGTCGGTGGACTCGATCATCGACACGGCCTCGCGCGGGAAGCCCTTGGCCTCGAGCGCATCGGCCAGCAGCTCAGAAATCATGGCACACGAGTGATAGGCCAGCGAGCCGCCGCGCAGAATGCAGGCGTTGCCGGTACGGATGCAGATGCCCGCGGCGTCGGCCGTCACGTTGGGGCGCGCCTCGTAGACCATAGCGACCAGGCCCAGCGGCACACTCACACGGGTCAGGTCCACGCCACTTGCAAGCACGCGGTGGTCGAGCACGCGGCCCACGGGATCGGGCAGCTCGGCGAGCTTTTCCAGGCCGGCGGCCATGCCCTCGACGCGCTCGGGCCTCAGCAGCAGACGATCGAGCAGTCCGGCCGAGGTACCCGCATCGCGCGCGGCGGACATATCGAGCTCGTTGGCGGCAACGATGGAGTCGATACCGTTGCGCAGCGCTGCGGCCATGGCGCGCACGGCCTCCTGGCGCTGTTCATCGCTCGCCGTGGCAAGCGAGGCCGACGCTGCCTTGGCGGCAACGGCAAGATCGTGGACATACGTGGCTATATCGACCGACATGGGCGGCCCTTTCTCCTAGAAGTTTGCAACCATGGTAGCCGATTTGCGCATGGCCTCGCCCGCGGCGGTAGAATTGGTCAACCCGAAACACCGCAACGAATGGAAGCATTACATGGCCCTCATCACTTCGTACCACGTCCCCGGCCTTTACGTCGAGGACCACAGCATCGACGTCCCCCTTGACTGGCGCGGCCTGGAGCCGATGCTCCTGGCCGTCGGCAGCACCATGCGCCGCGGCGCTATGCCGGCGCCCATCGCCGGCGCGCACGAGAGCATCAAGCTCTTCTACCGTGTGGTTTGCGCGCCCGACCGCATCAACGACGATCTGCCGCTGCTCCTGTTTTTGCAGGGCGGCCCCGGCGGCGAGAGCCCGCGTCCGCTGTCGCCCACAAGCGACGGCTGGATCGAGGAGGCCGTCAAGCACTTCCGCGTGGTCCTTCCCGACCAGCGCGGCACCGGACGCAGCAGCTGCGTGGACGGACGCACGATCAAGGCACTGGGTGATCGCGCAACGGCCGCCGGCGCCGATACAGCACGCTCGCAGGCGGACTTCCTCAAGCGTCACCTCGCCAGCTCTATCGTGCGCGATTTTGAGTACCTGCGCCTGGTAGGCTTTGGCGGCAGGCCCTGGGTCACACTCGGGCAGAGCTACGGCGGCTTTTTGACGCTGAGCTATCTGTCGCTCTTCCCCGAGGGCGTGGCGGCAAGCTTTACCTGCGGCGGCATCCCCCACGTGCCGGCGAGCGCAAGCGAAGTCTACGCGCACACCTTCCCGCGCATGGTCGCCAAGACGCAGCAGTATTACGACCGCTACCCTGCCGACGTCGAGCGCGTGGCAGCCCTGGCCGATGCGCTCGAGGCTCAGAAGCCCGTGCTGCCCGACGGCTCGCCGATGACGGTCGAGCGCCTACAGCTCATGGGCAGCGACTTTGGCATGAAGCCGAGCTTTGAGCGCATGCATTGGATTATCGATCACGCTTTTGTTGACGGCGACGGCACGCTGACCTGCGGCACCTCGGTATCCGACAGCTTTTTGATGCGCGCCTTCGAGCGCACCAACACGCGCACGAATCCGCTGTACTGGACGCTGCAGGAGTTCATATACGCCGACGGTGACACCATGCCCATTGGCTGGGCCGCGGCTGAAGAGAAGGCACAGCGCGCCGAGTTTGACACCCTCGCGCGCCCGCTCATGTTTACCGGCGAGGCCATGTTCCCGTGGATGTTCGAGCAGATGCCCGAGCTCAAGCCCTTCAAGCCCGCCATGGACCTGCTGATGGAAGACACCAGCTGGGACAAGATCTACGACCCGCAGCGACTGGCGTGCAACGAGGTGCCCCTGCAGGCCGCGGTGTATTTCGACGACATGTACGTCGACTCGGGCATGCAGCTCGATACGCTCAGCCGCGTGGGTAACTCGCATGCCTGGGTGACCAACGAGTTCGAGCACGACGGTCTACACGGTAGCGTGGTGTTCAAGCACCTCTTCAACGAAGCCCTCAACCGCGGAGACCTGCGCCAAATCTTCTAGCAAAGGAGCGTCCCCACCTGCCGGCACAAAAGAAACATCCCCAAGTGCCGAACAAGTGCCGGCAACGACAATGCCGCAGGTAGAGGACGGAAAGCGAAAACGCCCCTTAGCAGTGGCTTTAAATCGTAGGTCGAACAAAAGAAGCGAGCGCCGCCCAGAGCGAACAAGTTGGCATGAAAAAGGCGAGGCATAGACCTGATGGTCATGCCTCGCCTTTTGAATGACAAATTGTCGCTCTGGGCGGCGCGCAGCGTCGACCCGTTAGGCGAAGACGATTAGATTATCCCTGTGTATCGCGGGCTTCTCGGCCAGGTCTGCGAGCAGGCGGTTGCTGGCGATCTGGTCCTGGCGGCGACCGGCAGCAAGCTCCAGCACGTCCGAATCGGCTTCGGCGATACCGCGGGCGACGACCATACCGCTCGGATCGCACACATCGAGCACATCGCCCTCGGCAAACTGGCCATCGACCTCGCGAATACCCACCGCAAGCAGGGAAGAGCCACGGCTGACCAGCGCCTTCGCAGCACCATCATCGACCGTCACCGAGCCATGTGCCTTGTCGCCCAGCGCGATCCACAGCTTGCGGGGTGCGATGTCCAGACGCTCCGCCGGCGGATCGAACAGCGTGCCCACGCTCTCGCCGCGGGCGAGACGCACGAGCGCATCGGGCTCCTCGCCCGAGCAAATCACGCTCTGAATGCCCGCCGTCATCAGGATGCGGCTCGCGCGGATCTTGGTAATCATGCCGCCCGTGCCCACCGATGTGGAAGAATCGCCCGCCGAGGCAATAATCTTGGCATCGATCTTATGCACGACAGGAACAAACTCGGCCGTGGGGTCTTCATGCGGATTGGCAGTATAGAGACCATCGATGTCCGAGAGCGTCACGCACAGATCGGCAGAAACCAGGCAGCTCACAAGCGCCGCCAGCGTGTCGTTGTCGCCAAACTTGATCTCATCGACGGTGACGGTATCGTTCTCGTTGACGACCGGCACCACACCCAGCTCCACCAGGCGAAGCAGGGCGTCGCGCGCGTGCAGGTAGGACGTGCGGCGCGCCGTGTCGTGACGCGTGAGCAGCACGAGCGAGGTGAGCAGGTCGCGCGCATGGAACTCCTCGTCGTAGGCCGACGAGATGATGCACTGACCGGCCGAGGCGCAGGCCTGCAGGCTCGGCAGGTCACCGACCGGCTTGCGGTCGAAGCCCAACACGGGATAGCCACAGGCGATAGCGCCCGAGCTCACCACAACCAGACGCCAGCCGAGCTTGCGCAGCGCTGCGGCCTGATCGGCAAGTCCGCCGATAAAGGCGCGGTTGACCTTGCCATCGGCACCCACCACCGTGGACGAACCGATCTTTACCACCATCGTTTTATAAGAAGTCGTCATACGTCAAACCAATCAACTGTTCAGCGAACGGCCGAGCCGGCGGCCAGGGAAGCGTGACTCGCCCCTACCGCCCAAGGAATTAGTGGGCCCAGGGAAAGGCAGAGGCCGCGGCCATGTTCTTACGCACGAGCTCGTCGCGCACCTGAGCCAGGCCCTGCTCCATACCCACCACATAGGTCTGCGGGTACAGGAAGCGCTTGAAAGCTGCGTCCAGATGGTCGAGCGCCCAAGCACAGCGCTCGCGCGCGTCCTGGATGCTCTCACGCGGAGCCACCGCACTGCCATCGCGCACGATCGGCACCAGCAGCTCGCGATACTCAAGTTCGGACACGTCGGTCACCAGGGCGGCATCGTTCACGGCCACAAGGGTATTGCCGCGCGCGGCGCCCTCCCCTGCCAGATGGTCCTCGTCATAAATCATGTCGCAAACCGGGCCGCCAAAGCCGTCGTAATAGCGTCGTACGCGCTGAACACCGGGAATTGTGCGCTTGTAGGGCTGCTCGGAGAGCTTCACCACCGGCGTCCATGGATCTGCCTCGCTCGTACGGCGGGCGGAAAGCTTGTACACGCCGCCCAGCGCCGGCTGGTCATAGCAGGTCGCAAGCTTGGTACCCACGCCAAAACTGTCGATGGGCGCGCCCTGGTCGAGCAGCGACTGAATCGTGTACTCATCCAAATCGTTAGAAACCGAGATCCCCACATAGGGCAGGCCCTCGGCATCAAAACGGCCGCGCACATACTTGGAGAGCTTGGCGAGGTCGCCGGAGTCGATGCGAATGGCCGACAGGCGCTCGCCCACCGCTTCCATCTCCTTGGCAACCGTAATGGCATGTTCACAGCCCTCGCGCACGTCATAGGTGTCGATGAGCAGCGTACAGTTCTTGGGGCTCGACTTGGCAAAGGCGCGGAAGGCCTCGAGCTCGGAATCGAAGCTCATCACCCAGCTGTGCGCATGCGTGCCAAAGACGGGAATACCGTAGCGGCGGCCGGCGAGCACATTGGACGTAGAGGAGCAGCCGGCAACGTAGCTCGCGCGCGCGACGGCCAAGCCGCCATCGGGACCCTGGGCGCGGCGCAGGCCAAACTCGGCAACGGGACGGCCGTCCGCCGCCAGCACCACGCGCGCCGTCTTGGTGGCGACAAGCGTCTGGAAGCCGACGATGTTGAGCAGCGCCGTTTCGAGCAGCTGGCACTCCAGCGCGGGGCCGGTGACGCGAACCATGGGCTCGCGCGGAAAGACGAGCTCGCCCTCGGGCACGGCGTCGATGTTTACATGCGCACGAAAATCGCGCAGGTAGTCGAGGAATCCAGGCTTGAACATCGCGCCGCCGGCCGGGGCCTGGAGCGAGGCGAGGTAGTCGATGTCCTCGGGCGTAAAGCGCAGATTCTCGACCAGCTCGGGCAGTTCGGCGGTGCCGCACATGACGGCATAGGCGCTACCAAAGGGATGGTCGCGGTAAAACGCGGTAAAACAACCCTGCTCATTGGCCTTGCCGCTCTCCCACAGGCCCTGGGCCATAGTGAGCTCGTACAGATCGGTAAGCATTGCGATGTCGGTGGGATGAGAGATATCGGTCAAAGCCATGGGGCGACCTTTCGGATGCGTTGTGCAGAGGTTGAGGGTTGGACAAGGGCAGAGTGTTCGGACATGACGCCCGATGTAAATCGGTTAGAGCAGGCCCATGCTGGTCAGGATCGTGTAGCCCATAAAGATGACAAACGCGATGAGGGCAAGGACAATGATGATTTTTTGAGCCGGCGCCATGCCAGGGATCTCGTTCTCGCCCGTAGGCTCCTTGGAGGTAACCATGCGCTGGGCAAAGGTCATCTCGTCACGGCTCGGCTTGGGCTCGACGGACTTGGAACGAGCGGCCTTTTTAGGCTGAGGTTTGGGCGCGGCAGGTGCAGGCTTCGCGGCAGCGGGCTTGGGCGCGGGCGCCGGTGCGGGTGCGGCGTTCGCGGCGACCTCCTCGGCCTTCGCACGCTCGGCACGCAGGGCAGCCAGCTCCTCACGCTCGCGACGGGCCTCTTCCCGAGCCTCGCGGCGTGCCTTCTCAGCGCGGAGCTCTTCCAACTCAGCGCGCTCCTCGTCGGACAATGGTTGGGACTCAAGCTCGGCCATGGTACAGCCCTTTCTTTTAAAAAAAGCCGCCGACACAATGTCAGCGGCTTATCAAATCCAAGGGTGGAGACGAAGGGAGTCGAACCCTCGGCCTCTGCCATGCGACGGCAGCGCTCTCCCAACTGAGCTACGTCCCCAGGACAAGTCGATATTTTACCTACGGCTCGCCAACTGTCAACGCCCAATAACCAGTCTTTTTGGGGCGGGGCTATTTTAGCTACTTTCAGATGCCGGCTCGACCCCTGCCGAGAGTAGTCTTTTTGGGACGGGGCTTTTTAGCTGCCCCTGCCGTTAATCGGCCAAAACGTGTGCGCTCTCTGCTGGGGCTAAAAAAGCCCCGTCCCAAAAAGACTACTCAGCAGAGCTACTTTGCGCTGGTAAGAACACCGGTGGTGTCAAACGCCGGGGTAAAGCTCTCGTCTACCGCGCCGCCCTCTTGCCAAAACATCGTCGTAAAGCCCAGGTCGTCGGCATGGTCGAGCACCTGCTCGTACTCCTCGCGCGTTACGGCACGGGCCAACTCGCCGCCCTGCTCGCGCATGAGTGCATTGGGCGTGTACTGGTTCATAACCGAAATCGGCACGTCGCCCACCGTCTGCCACACCAGGTCCAGCACGCGGCACGAATCGTCCGCATGCCCCGGCAGCACCAGGTGGCGCACGATGATACCGCGCTTCATGAGCCCGTCCTCGTCCACCAGCTCTCCCCCGCGGCGCTCGATCTCGCACGCCATCTGTGCCAGGCCCGACACGGCCACGCGCGGGTAATCCTTAATATGAGAAAGCGACTGCGCAAGCCCGGCATCGGCATATTTAAAGTCGGTGAGCCACACATCGACCAGGTCACCCAGGGCAGCTACGGCACTCGCCCGCTCATAGCCGCTCGTGTTGTAAACGATCGGGATGTCCAGCCCGCGCTCCCTCGCTGCGGCAATCGCGGCCGGCAGCAGGTGAGCATAATGCGTCGCAGTCACCAGGTTGATGTTGTTGGCTCCCTGGTCCTGCAGTTCCAGCATAATCTCGACCAGACGCTCAGGCGAAATCTCAAGGCCAAAATTGCCGGTCGAGATCTCGTGGTTCTGGCAGTAGATACATTTAAGCGAGCAGCCGCTAAAGAAGATCGTGCCCGAACCGGCCTCGCCCGAGATAGGCGGCTCCTCCCACATATGAAGCGCCGCGCGGGCCACCCTGAGCGTGTCGTTAGCACCGCATACGCCGCGCACGCCCTCATCGCGCGCCGCACCGCAACGGCGGGGACACAAATGGCAGGCGGGCGAAAAAAGTTCGGTCAACGACGTCGGCATAAAAACATGCTCCAAAACAACGATTCAGCAGCTCAAACGTAAAGGGCCAGGCCGCGTAGACGGCTCGAGCCCCAAGGCGCCGTAATCGTCCGACACGATTTTTGTAATGTCAAGACTGGAATCGATAAAGTGCCGCTTTATGATGTAGGTATTCCGCCCCCCGCGGAGCAACTGGGTGAACCGTCGCGTTTATTTAGGGAGCCCACACAGTCGTACCTAGTACAGGTATCCTTCGTTGTTAAGGACGCTGGAACAGTCGATGAGGGCACCCACCTGTTTTAGGTGGGTTCATTTTCGTAACGTGGGGGGTGGTTTTCTTTTGCCGAAAATCACCATCACGGTTCATATGGATCCCCGTCGGCATCCCGACAAGCCATCGACAACATCCCAATATCTGGTAAGCGCGTGATTATCGCTGCGTGCAATTACATGCACCCCCCTTGGTCGAGTATTATGGTTCGGCTATGCCCTTTGCGCATGGCGTTCTTCTGACCTTTTCCTTCGACGCTTGGCGGTTTTTAGATTCATGGCTTCATCCCCGAGCTACATACCGTACCTATGCGTGGCAGCGGCGGCCTTTATCACGACCTTCCTCGCGGTGCCCCTGGTCAAGCGCTTGGCAATTAAGCTCGATGCCGTCGACTATCCTTCTAAGCGCCGCATCAACACAAAGCCCATCCCGCGTTTGGGCGGAACGGCGGTGTTTTTGGGCCTGGTCGTTGCCTGCATTGTGCAAATCCTAGGCACCTGGCACCTAGGCTGGCCACCCGTCCTGGTGCCGCACCCGCGCCTTCACATTAGCTATCCCATGCTGGCGCTCTCCTTTACCGTCATCTTTGCGACCGGCGCTATCGATGACGTCTTCCAACTCAAGCCCAAGCAAAAGCTGGCCGGGCAGGTCCTCGCCGCGCTCATCGCCTGTATCGGCGGCCTGCGGATCGGCGTCATCGTCAACCCGTTTGCCCCCGGCGAAATCATGCTCGGGTGGCTCGCCTACCCCATCACCGTAATCTATCTGGTGGCATTCACCAACATCATTAACCTCATCGACGGCCTCGACGGCTTGGCCACGGGCATCTGCGGCATCGCCTCGTTCACCATGTTTTCGATGGCCGTTCTCTCGGGCCGCATCGACGCCGCCGCGCTCTCCATTGCGCTCTTTGGCGCCTGCCTGGCCTTTTTGCGCTACAACTTCAACCCCGCAAGCATCTTCTTGGGCGACTCGGGGTCGCTGCTTCTGGGCTTTGCACTGGGCTTCATCTCGCTGCTCAACGTGAGCCGCACCGCCGCGCTCACCTCGCTTATCATCCCGCTCATCGTTGCCGGCGCGCCCATCATCGACACGTTTAGCGCCATCGTGCGCCGCAGGCGCGCCCACATTAGCATTGGGCAGGCCGACAAGGGCCACATCCACCACCGCCTAATCCAAGAAGGCTACAACCAAAAACAGGCCGTGCTGCTCATCTATGCCTGGTGCATCATGCTTTCGGCCGGCGCCGCCGCGATTAACCAGGTCGAAGCGCCCATGCGTGTGCTCATCTTTACCGTGCTCGCCATTGGCTCGGCGGCCTTCGCCAAGCACCTGCACCTGTTTGAACCCGTGCTACGCCACCATTACAACAAGCGCACGCACGAGGACGAGCTCGTCACCCCCGACGACCCCGCCTTTAAGCAGGAGGAGCAGGCAGCCGAGGAGCGCAAAGAAGAGCGCCACCACAAGCTCTAGGGCAAGCTGCCGAGGATGTGCCAAGGCACCGTTGGCCAAGCGCGGCCGCGCCGCGCCCATCGCACAAGCCGCACCACGCGCGTCCCTCTCCCGCCCTCGCCTACTTACGCACCGCCCCTCCAATAAACGCGTTATCATCTTGACCCATGAACATACGTTAGGAGCAATCATGCCAAACGAGAACAGCTACGAAGTCGCGCTGCAAAAGAGCAACGCCATTCGCGAGGGCCTGACCAAAACGCCCGAGAAGTTCACCATGCTCACCGGCGACCGCCCCACCGGCCGTCTGCACCTGGGCCACTACTTCGGTACCCTCAAGGGCCGTGTTGAGCTGCAGAACATGGGCGCCAAGACCAACGTGCTCATCGCCGACTACCAGGTCATCACTGACCGCGACACGACCGAGCACATCCAGGACAACGTGTACAACATGGTCATGGACTACCTTGCCTGCGGCATCGATCCCGACAAGACCATGATCTACGCGCACTCCGCCGTGCCCGCCGCCAACCAGCTCATGCTGCCGTTCCTGTCGCTGGTCTCCGAGGCCGAGCTGGCGCGCAACCCCACCGTCAAGGCCGAGATGGAGGCCTCGGGCCACGAGCTCACCGGCCTTCTGCTCACCTACCCGGTGCATCAGGCCTGCGACATCCTGTTCTGCAAGGGCAACGTCGTGCCCGTCGGCCGCGACCAGCTGCCGCACATCGAGCTCACCCGCACCATCGCCCGCCGCTTTAACAACCGCTACGGCAAGGTGTTCCCCGAGGTCGACGCGCTGCTGTCCGAGACCCCGCTGCTGCCGGGCCTGGACGGTCGCAAGATGAGCAAGAGCTACGGCAACGCCATCAACATCTCGATGACCGCCGAGGAAACGGCCAAACGCATCAAGAAGAGCCAGACCGACTCCGAGCGCATGATCACGTTCGATCCCGAGAACCGCCCCGGCGTGTCTGGCCTGCTTTCAACAGCCGCCATCTGCACCGGCCGTTCCGAAGTCGAGATTGCCGAGGAGATTGGCATGGGCGGCTCCGGCCAGCTCAAGAAGTACGTGACCGAGGCCGTCAACGAGTACTTCGCACCTATCCGCGAGCGTCGCCAGCGCTACGAGAACGATCTGGACTATGTGAAGGACGTCCTGCATGAGGGCAACCGTCGCGCCAATGAGATCGCCGAGCAGACCCTGGCCGAGGTTCAGGACGCCATGGGCATGGTGTACTAGACCGATTTGCTGGCTTGAGCTTTCGATTGCTTTAGGGCGGGCGCTACGGCGTCCGCCTTTTTTGGAGCCGGACCGCTTCAGCTCCATCCATCACACTCTCCCGACAAACAGGAACAGGCCCGCCGGCAGTTAGCTGCCAGCGGGCCTGTTCCCGAAGTACACCGTTGAATCGCACAGAGGGGAGGGATGCGAATCAAACTCAACAGGGCAGGCTTTTTCATCGCCTATTGCCTGCTCCGTTGCTGAAACCAATATAGTTCACCGTGGCTTACTTTCTAGCGTCAAACTACCCCAACATACCTTCTCCATAAGTTAGCCCAGGTAAACCTGCAACGGAAAGCCACCACAAAGGGGACAGGCACCTTTGTGGTGGCTTTGACCACGGCAGAGCTGTTAGAGTCCAGCAGGCCAACGACAGGCGGCCAGATCAACATGCATGGGATCGGCAAACGTCACGCCCTCCCCCATTAAGAGCTCGCGCTGAGCATCGGGGCCGCCAAAGGCAAAGCCCTCACAGATACGGCCGTCGGCAAACACCACGCGATGACAGGGAATTTGGCCAGGGCGCGGATTACTATGAAGGGCATACCCCACGTACCGCGCACTTCGTGGACGACCGGCAAGCAGTGCCACCTGACCATACGTGGCGACCATCCCCTCGGGGATCTGCTCGACCACCCCGTACACCCGATCAAAAAAGCCCTCAGACGCCATTGCTCGCTCCCTTCCACCCGGAAAAGCATAAACCATCACAAAGGGGACAGGCACCTTTGTGATGGTTTATGGCAGGTCGGTTAGTTGGCGGGCTGGAAGAAGGCTACTGCCACGGCGCCGGGGCCAACGTGGGTTCCGATGGTGGCGCCGATGGTGTGAACGGGCAGTTCGCCCTCGGTGTGACCAGCCCACAGTGCCGCGCTGTCCTCGATATACTTCTTGAGCACCGCATCCGAAAGGCCCGTATAGCCGAGCGCCAGCGGCATGGAAAAGTCGATGCCGCCCGCCTTTTCGACCTTTTGGTTCAGCAGGTTGCGGCCGTTCTTGGAACCGCGCGCCTTGCCCAGCTGCACGATCAGACCGTCCTCGACAGCCACCACGGGCTTCACGTTGAGCAGCGTGCCCACGGCGCCGGCCGCAGCAGACAGACGACCGCCGCGCACCAGGTACTCCAGCGTCTCGAGCAGGCCGATAACCACCACACGGTCGCGCACGGCCTCGACAGCCGCCGCGATCTGAGATGCACTGCGGCCCTCGTCCACCAAGCGCAGCGCATACTCGACCAGGACGCGCTCGCCCAGGGTGACGTTGTTGCTGTCTACCACGAACACGTCGCCACCTGGCGCCTCGGCAAGTGCGGTACGGGCACTCTGATTGGTGCCTGATAGCTTAGCGCCCACGGTAATAATCACTGCCTCGTCGCCGGCCTCACGTGCTTCGGCAATCGCCTGCGAAAACGCGTACGGGTTGACCTGGCCGGTCTTGGGCAGCTCGTCGCGCTCCACAAGCATCTCGTAAAAGCGCTGGTGATCGATGTCGACGCCATCCATATACACATCGGTGCCAAAGGTGACGGACAGCGGCAGAACACGCAGAGCGGGGTGCTCCGCCGGCGACATATCGCTGGCGGAATCGGTAATAATGCGGACGGACATAGCGAATCCTTTCTTGCGCAGGTCTCGCGCAGGGAATTTTGACAGCAATGTCCCGGCACGGCGTACGCGCTCAAACGGGACGATGCAGTTCTTGGCTGAAAGCTAGCTCCAGCGCGGCTCTAGATCTCGCGCAAGGTGTTGAGAATCGTGCGCAGCGACGCATACATCTGCTCGCGCTGCTCCACACCCATAGCCTTACCGGTGGTATCGAGCACCTCGCGAATGATGCGGTCCGCCTCGCTCATGCTCTCGCCGCCTAGAGCGGTCAGGCGCACCGGAGCACGATACTTAACGGCGGCATCGCCCGAATCATCGACCTCAACGTAACCGCCCTCCTCCAGATGCGCGAGCGTGCGCGAAACGGCGGCACGGGTCACGCCTGCCATGCGAGCCAGGTCAGCACCAGTCAGGCCGTCCTTGCTGCGCTCAAGATAGTACAGGCACATAACGTCGGAGCCCTTGAGGCCCAGCCTTGCGCCCTCGGATGTCTTAATGCGCTGGATCTCCTTGTAGAGCCCGCTGATCAGTCCGACAAAGTCCTCGAAACGTGTCTCGTCGTTCTGCTGCATGGGAGACGACCGCCTTTCGCTTGCATAATGCTAACGGGTAAACATCTTAGCCGTATCCAGCGACCGCCGGCCCTGCGTGCCTCATTTGTTGACCCATCAACATAAAAATCACCACAAAGGACAGGCGCCTTTGTGGTGATTTTGGGCATCAATAGGTTCTAGGCGCCGCTACAGCTCCACACAGGGATTGTCGCGGGTCACAAGCGTCTTAACGACAACCGTCGCTCCCAGATAGCGCTCGAGCAAATCGGCAAGACGGTCGATGGCGGCCTGGCAGTCCTCCATTCGCTCGGGCTCCACGCACTCAATCGCCAGGAACGCGTCGGCCGAATCGTCGGACAGGGCCGTTCGAACGCCGTCGCGCCAGTTCCAGCAGCGGCACACGGCGCCCGCATCATCGATGTAGGCGAGCTCGCCGGGCAGCGTCGGGTCATCCGCTTCCTCGCCAAGAGGCAAGAACGCATCGCCACCGTCGGTCACCTTCAAGCGAAGGTCTCCCTCGATCGCATGCAGATCCTCGCCTCCCACGGGCAGCGCGTAGGTCAGCGACACCGTGTTGTAGATGTCCACCGCGGGCGTAATGTGGCCCACAGGCTTGTCCTTAAGCACGCGCTTGAGCAAGTTCTCGATCGAGCAGCGGGCGCCTTTCTTGGTCTTGAACAGACGATAGGCCTCGCGCCATGCCTTGACCGGTGCGTTCTCGCTGATAGTGTCGCTGGTCAGATGACGCTCCACATCGATATTGGCGCGGTCGAGCAACGCCGCAATCGCATCCACGTCCTCTTGAGGAATCTGAGCCGTGGGCTTCATGCCCTCCACGACCACAACACCGACCGCTGCCTGCGGAAACAGCTCCCAGAATGAATCCTCGGCAATAAAGCCTTTCATACGTGCTCCCTTCATCGTGCGCGCCCGAGTGAGGGCGCCTAAACAAAAAGCGCCCTTACAACGGCCACCTTCAAAGTCCTACGGTGCCGTCACAAGAACGCTTGCGCTGTCCCCATCCGGAGAAGGGGACGATATGTCAGGCGCATTGTAACCCGAGTCATCCACGCGAGCAAAACCACCACAAAGGTGCCTGTCCCCTTTGTGGTGGATATGGACTCACGGCGAAGCTAGTGGCGAAGTCCCAGCAGCCCGCGGCCGCGATGACGGGCGTCGGCGTGTACTTGAACGTGCGGGCCTGCGGCTTTGACGGACTCGGGCAGGTGCGAGTACTTCTTCTCGAAGTTCTCCTCGAACATCACCGCCAGGTTGTGCGCGGCCTCGTCGAAGCGCGCGGTGCTCTGCCAGTACTGGCGCGGCACCAGGATGCCGTCGGGCACACCGTGGCACGTAGTGGGAATGTCGACATTAAAGATGTCGTCGTGCACGAACTCGCTGTCCTCGATGGTGCCGTCGAGGGCGCGGGCCACCAGGGCGCGCGTGTAGGCAAGCTCGATGCGATGACCCACGCCGTAGCCGCCGCCGATCCAGCCGGTGTTGACCAGGTACACACGCGTGCGGCCGTCGGCAATGCGCTCGCCGAGCATCTTGGCGTAAACCATGGGGTCGAGTGGCATAAACGGCTCGCCGAACAGCGAAGAGAACGTGGGCGTAGGCTCGGTGACGCCGACCTCGGTGCCGGGGATCTTGGCCGTAAAGCCCGTCACAAAGTGATACATGGCGGCATCGGCCGTTAGACGCGAGATGGGCGGCAACACGCCAAAGGCATCGCAGGTCAAAAACAGTACGACGCTCGGAGTGGTGCCCATGCCCTTGGTCCACGCGTTGGGGATATGCTCGACGGGGTAGGCCACGCGCGTATTGTGCGTGATCGAGATGTCGTCGTAGCTGGGCTTGCGGTTCTCGTCGAGCACCACGTTTTCGCAGATCGCGCCAAAGCGGACAGCGTTGAAGATTTCGGGCTCGTGGAACGCGTCCAGGCCCTCGCATTTGGCGTAGCAGCCACCCTCGATGTTGAAGATGCCCATGTCGGACCAACCGTGCTCGTCGTCGCCGATCAGCAGGCGCGTGGGGTTGGCCGAAAGCGTGGTCTTGCCGGTGCCGGAGAGGCCAAAGAACACGGCGGTCTCATGCGTGACGGGGTCCATACTGGCCGAGCAATGCATGGGCAGCACGTCGTCCTCGACGGGCAGCAGGTAATTCATGACGCTGAAAATGGACTTTTTGATCTCGCCGGAGTAGCCGGTGCCGGCGACCAGAATCACGCGCTCCTGGAAGTTAATGACCACGGCGGCGCTGGAGTTGAGGCCCTTGATGGCGGGATCGCACTGGTAGCCCGGCGCGGCGAGCACGCAGAAGTCCGGCTCGCCGGTGCGTGCGATTTCACGGGCAAGCGGGCGGGCGAGCATCTGCTTAATAAAGAGCGCCTGGCTGGCACGCTCGCAGGCGACAAGCAGACGACGCGTATGGTTGCGGTCGGCACCGGCCATACCGCGAGTGACGAACACGTCGCGCTCGTTGAGATAGTCGACGATGCCGGCCTTGATGGCCTCGTAGCTCTCGACAGACAGCGGGCGGTTGACCGCGCCCCAGGCGATCTTGTCGTGCACGTCGGGCGTGTCGACGATAAAGCGGTCGTTGGGCGAGCGTCCGGTACGCTCCCCCGTCTCGATCACCAGTGCGCCGTTGGAGGCCATGCGGCCTTCGTTGCGGCGGATGGCGTGCTCGACGAGTTCTGCTGCCGGCAGGTCAACCAGCAGGCGGGGCTGGTTCTCGGCGGGATCTTCGACCAGCGTAATGCCAAAGTTGGACAGAACTTCTGCAGGGGTAACACCTGGCATGGGGCCTCCTTTAAAAACGCGACACGTGGACGCGGCGCGCACTTTACTCACGTAAAGCCCGTTGTACCCGATATGCAAAAACGTTTTTGCGGCAACGGCGAAGCGCCCGCCCAACGGTCAAAAATCGCACGCAAGCGGCCTAGTCATTGGGGACGTTTTTAAACGACTAATCGTTGGGGACACTCTTGAACAGGCAACAACCAAGGAGTGTCCCCGGATGCCGGCACTTAGGGACGTTCCCAAAGTGCCGGCACATAAGGAACGTCCCCAAATGCCGTCTACTGAATGGCGCCGCCGAAATTATCGAACAACCTGTTCAAAAACACGACCGAACACCGTCGCGTCTATACTAGAGTGCAGCAATAGAAAGGACTCCGCTTTGAGCATCACGCCCCTCGATAGCATTCGCCGCGCCATCGCCCGCCGCAATGGCGTCGCCGACCCCACCGTATCGGACGGGGCGCACGGGCAGGGCGGACGCATCGAGAACGGCCTGTTCCCCGCATCGCACACCGCCGAGGAGCTCGCACGAATCCAAGAGCTAAGCCAGCGCAACGCCGGCGGCCCCGACAGCAGCCAGGCCACACGCCGTCGCCGGCGCGAACGCGATCGGGAGCCCGGCCCCGTCCGCCGCATGGTCAACGCTTGGTGGAACCGCCTGCTCGGAGCCGTCTACGGCGGCGGCTTCTCCACACAAGAAGCCGAGTACGAAGATCACGCCACCCGTCGCGACTACCTTTGGAATACCCTGGGCACCGCCGTGTGGGGCATGGCGTTTCCGTTGCTCACCATCGTGTCCACACAGCTCGTGGGCGCCGAGGAGGCTGGCAAATTCTCCATCGCCTTTGTCACCGGCACGCTCATCATGATCGCGTGCAACTACGGCGTGCGCAATTTCCAGGTCTCGGATATCGACGAAAAAACCTCTTTCGCCTCCTACCAGCTCAACCGCTGGCTCTGCGGAGCGCTCGCGCTGGCATGCGGCCTGGTATACAGCAGCGCCCGCGGCTACGATGCGCAGATGGCCACGATCGGCCTGGGCGTCTACCTGTATAAGGTGATCGACGGCGTGGCGGACGTGTACGAGGGCCGCCTGCAGCAGGCCGACAAGCTCTATTTGGCCGGCATGAGCCAAATGCTGCGTTCCGCCGGCGTCATCGCGGTCTTTAGCATGGCGCTGTTCCTTACGCGCAGTATGCCCATCGCGGCCATGGCCATGGGCATCGCCGCGATTGCCTCGCTCGTGCTGGTCACCGCGCCGCTTGCCCTGCTCGAGACCGAAAAATCGCGCCGCGTGAGCCTGCGCGAGGTCGGCCACCTGTTTATCCAGTGCGCCCCGCTCTTTGGTGCGCTGTTCCTGTTCAACCTTATCGAGAGCATGCCCAAGTTCGTGATGGAAGGCACGCTGGCATACAAATATCAGCTGTACTTTAATGCCCTGTTCTTTCCGGCGCAGGCTATTTTGCTGAGCATTGGATTTATCTATAAACCGCAGCTCCTGCGCTTGTCGAGCATTTGGGCTAATCCTCGCAAGCGTCGTCGCTTTGACCTGATTATTGTTGCCGTTATGGCACTGATCGTGGTCATCACCAGCGTGTGCGCCGCATTTATGGCAGGTCCCGGTATTCCCCTCATGAGCTTCATGTACGGCCTCAATTTTGAGCGCTACCGCACGCTGGCACTGCTGATGGTTGTCGCCGGCGGCGTCACCGCGGCCATCGACTTTCTCTACGCCATCATCACGGTGCTGCGCCATGCCGGCGACGTCACCAAAATCTACCTGATCTGCTTCGCCGTAAGCGTAGTGCTGCCGGTGATCCTGATCAACCTGCTGGGTCTGATGGGCGCCGTGGTGAGCTACCTAGCCATCATGGCCCTACTCCTGGTGCTGCTGATTATCGAATACGCCCACATCCGCCAACGCATCGAGCGCGACCGCAACCCGTACGGCGTCTAATTCGAATCAATTTGAAGAAAAGAAACGTCGATGTTTTGGCACCGACAGCGAGCAGTCTCAAAGTGCCCCAGGTTGGCGCGAAAGAGGAGCGACGCGTACTTCCGTACGCGAACGACGGTTTGAGCGACAAGATGGGGTGCTTCGGGGCTGCGCAGCATCAACGTGGCCGCCGTTCGGTAGAACGGCGGAACAAAGTTATTCCCCGGGGCGAATATTCGCGTAGAACTCCGCCCCATCATCGAGCCGCAGGATGCCCACGCGACCGAACTCGGAGCCGGTGGCGGCAGCGCAGTCGATGTCGATGCGATCGGGCACACCGGCGGCATCCTCGCCGCCCAGGCGCACGATCTGCCCGCGGCCCGACTCCTCATCGAGCCCCGCAAGACCACCGACCTCGCAATAACGCCCGAGCGACACCGTTGGCGTGTGACCGCTCACCACGACCGGACCCTTGCCCTCGGCAGAAAGCAGCCCGGTCGGCGCATCCCAATAGCCGTGACGAATCCACAGCAGGTCATCGGCCGACTGCACCGCGAGCATCTGCTGCAGCAGCTCGCGATCGGCACCCACCGCTCCAACGCCATCGGCACAATCGACGCCATGCTCAAGCAAAAACGCGCGCGCCGCCTTCATCTCGATTCCAGCATGTACCAGCAGATACGGGCGCTCCTCGGTCTCGGCCACCGCGTAGAGCGGCAGCGCGGCCATCCATCGCACGAGCTCCTCGTATGCGTCAAATTCCATGTCGTTGAGCTGCTCGCGCGTCGTCCAGCCACCGTTGATATCCCAGGTCTCGGCATCGAGCGGATCCTGGCCAATGATGGCATCGAGCATGATCTGCTCGTGATTGCCCTTGAGCACGCGGGCGTTGGGCAGCGAGCGCACGAGCTTAATAACGCCGACCGGATCGGGCCCGCGATCGATCATGTCGCCCAGCACGTACAGCGTGTCGTCGGACGCCAGCGAAATCTTAGACAGGGCCTCGTCAAGCGCACGCACGTGCCCGTGAGCATCAGATGTCACATAGATCGCCATGGTACGCCTCTCCTTGCATTGCGGCCGAAGCCCGGCGCCGCAACTAAAACGTCAAGTTGAACTTAAACGTTACCCATTGTACTCCGTTGCAATAAAGCTGGAAAGGGTTTCCAAGCAGAGGCAAAGACGGCAGCCGTCTATGACGATATCGCGCACGCCCGCAATCCAACCCCATAAACCCACCATCTTTGGGTACAAATAACCGCAGACAACTGACCGTGCCACGCCAACCACCCAGGAGCGGACACCATCCATGAACCAGATCCTTCTCTTTATCGGCCTCGTTATTATTCTGTGCCTGACCATCAAGCCCGTCGGCAAAAAACTCCCCTTCCCCACCCTGCTCATCTTTATCGCGCTCGGCATGCTGTTGGGCGTCAACGGGCCGGCGCACATCGAATTTAGCGACTACGCGCTCACCGAAACCGTCTGCAGCACGGCGCTGCTGTTCATCATGTTCTACGGCGGCTTTAACACCAATATCGACCGTGCCAAACCCGTTGCCGTGCCCGCGGTATTGCTGAGCACGCTCGGCGTCGTCATCACTGCTGGCATCACCGGCGTGTTCGCCCACTTTGTGCTGGGCTTCGACTGGATCGGCGGCCTGCTGCTGGGATCGGTCGTGGCGTCCACCGACGCGGCCAGCGTCTTTAGCGTGCTGCGCGAGCACAGCCTTTCGCTGAGGGGCGGCACCGACTCGCTGCTCGAGGTCGAATCGGGCTCCAACGACCCCGTCGCCTACATGCTCACCGCCGTGCTCGCCACACTCGCAGCCGGCGGCGACATCAACATTCCCGCACTGCTGGCCAAGCAGATTATCCTGGGCGCGGGCCTGGGCCTTGCCATCGGCTGGGCGGCGGGCCGCCTGATTGAACGAGCGCACGCAACGGCCGAGGGCGCGCAGACCATCTTTTTGTTCGCCGTGGCGATCGTCGCCTACGCATTGCCGAGCTATCTGGGCGGCAACGGCTTTTTGGCCGTGTACCTGGCCGGCATTGTGCTGGGCGCGAGCGACATCACCGGCAAGGTCGAGATGGCGCACTTTTTTGACACCCTCACCGAGATGGCCGAGATGACCATCTTCTTTTTGCTGGGTCTGCTCGTCACGCCCGCGCGCCTGCCGCAGATGCTGCTGCCGGGCCTGGCGCTCATGGCGTTTATGCTCTTTGCGAGCCGCCCCATCGCCGTCGGTCTGCTGCTGGTGCCCTTTAAGACGAACCCTCGCCAGGTTGCACTCGTAAGCTGGGCGGGCTTGCGCGGCGCGGCTTCGGTCGTCTTTAGCCTCTTTGCCGTGGTAGCCGGCGTTCCCGGTGGTCACGACCTGTTTGACCTGGTGTTTGTGATTGCCGTATCGAGCATTGTGGTGCAGGGTTCGCTACTGCCGGCGGTGGCGAAGAAACTCGATATGATCGATGCGGCCGGCGACGTACGCCGCACCTTTAACGACTACCGCGACGAGGACGGCATGTCGTTTGTAAAGCTCAAGGTGAGTGCGGGCCATCCGTTTGTCGGTCGCTCGCTCGCCGATATTGGCAGCGCGACGGACATGCTCGTGGTCCTGGTGCTGCGCGACGGGGCGCATCCGGTACTGCCCAATGGCGACACCGTGATCCAGGAAGGCGATCTGCTGGTGATGGCAGCCCCAACGTTCGAAGAGCGTGCCGAGGTTACGCTGCGCGAGGTCACCGTGACGCCCCACGGTCGCCTGGCCGGTCAGCGCCTGCGCGACGTGCCGCAGGGCAAGCACCCGTTTATCGTGGTGATGCTCAAGCGCGAAGGCCAGACGATCATCCCCGACGGCGACACCCTCATATACGCCGGCGACGAAGCCGTCATCGCCACGCTGGCGTCGTAGTGGCTAGGGGTAGCCGTCCCGAATTGACCATATTTGAGCATAAATCGCCCCGGCTAGGATCTCGTTGCGGACAATTAGCGTCTCTCAAAACTAAGTGAGTAGACTTTTACCGAATCGCCGACCACGTCACCAAAGCACAAGTCTGTGACCTGCGAGTTTGTTAAAGCAAATTTGTCGTGTGCTCAGGATTTCCAATAAAGCCTACTCACTTAGCCAGCAGGCAGTCAAAATAGAACGGTCGCGAGCTCATTAGACTCCATTGCGACGGTTTATCGTTCATCTTCGCGCAGCCGCGGGTGCAGACGCCCCGTCTCAAATTAGCTACCCTAGTCATCGTCGACGGCAAAGTCGCGGAGGTCGAGACCCTCGCGTTCGGCTCGGGCTAGGAGCTCTTGGGGCGACTCGTCCTCGATATCCATCACGTCGAGCATGGCAGCGGGAAAGCCAACGCCTGCCGCACTCCCCGCACGATCGAGCTGACTCTCGCGCAGCTGATCTACATCAACGTCGATCTTCAAGATGAAACCTCCTACCAGACCAGGACCCTACTCACTAGCACCGAGCGCGTCCACGGCAGCAACAAAAGCCGCAACCTGCTTGTCGTCCATCTGCGTGGCCAGGCGCCCCACGGGTTCATCGTAGGCGAACTGCACCTTATCGATAAAGCAATCCCAAGCACGCTCATCTACGCGCACGGCGGCCTCGCAATACTGGCTGAGCTTTTTGAGTCCATACCAAAACGCATTCACATGGCGCGCGGGATCCTCGTCAAACACGCCATCGTAGCAACGTCCGTTAAACTCGCGCATGCGCGCCACGGCAACCTCGAGCGAGTCGCCGCCCTCAGTCGAAGCCTCATCTACCAGCTCGGGAATCGCAACCTCGCGCCGAACAGTATGCCTGGTTGCACCATCGTACTCGCCCACCAGCACGTCCTCATCAAGCCGAGAATCGTAGTCCAAATAGCTCGTGCCACAACAAATGCCGTGCGGGGAGCCCGTGCCAAACGCACAGAACAACCCGCCGTCGGCAACAACACGGCGGTAGGTCACAAACGACTTCTTAACCTGAGCGAGCAACTCGGAAAGCTCCCCGGTATCGCACGCCGTCTCGCACGCAACGCACGCAGACTCGGGCAACGATGCCGGCTCCACCGTGCTCCTCGCAATGCGGGCGGCGCGCTCCGCCCGATATGCCTGTGCCGCCAAGCGCGCTCGCTGCGCAGCGCCGCGCACGTTGGTAAGTTCACGCTCCAACGCCACATCACCAGCAACATCACCGGCCACGTCGCCCACAAACCCGTCAGCGCTCTGCGGGCCAGTCGCGCTCAGCTCGGACTCAAACGTCGCTGCGATCATGCCCGCAAGGTCCGTCGCATCGGCGGCACAACGCAACTGCTCCAGCTGCGTACACAGCAGGTCGGCATCCAAAGGAACGGCATCCACAACGCGCACGTCATTCAGGCGCGCCACGGACTGCAGCACCATAGCTCCCGCAGCATCGTACGCTGCACGAACCCTGGCCGCCGTATTGGCCCGTAACTTTACCTCGATAAACGAGAGCGTCTGCTCCAGGCGCGCCAGCAACTCAGCCTTGTCCTCCATGCGCAAAAAGGCAGCATAGCGGCGCTCCATCTGCAGCGGACCCGCAACGCCCGCCTGCTTGCGAGCGCGTGCAAGCGCAGCGCCCTCAACACGGCGAACATACCCGTCAACAGCCCGCACGGCAGAGTCGCGCGCAGCGTGCTCGGCAGCCTCGACGCCCCTAAGTACGCCCAGCAGCTCGCGGGAGCGCGCCTTGCGCACCAACTCTCCGCGATCGTACTGCTCAAGCGACGCCTGGCGCTTGGCCACCGATTCAAAGCCAAACAGCTCGTCGAGCAGCTCACCAACAGAACGCTCGTCCGCCATGGAAAGGCCTCCTCACGCACTACGCACCAACTGTTCGCGGAACGCCCGAGCACCGGACGCCCCGCACGCTCGCACCCCTACAGATCCAGCGCCTTTTTCGCGGCATCGACCGGGTCGCCATCCATGTAGAACACCGGGCTCAGCCCCGAGATAATCTCGGACGAAACGCTCTGCAGACCCGCGATGGCACTCAGCGGCAAAATCACACGCTTGGCGCCGGCGTTTTTGGCCACGCGCATAATGTCCTCGAGCCCACGAATCTCGTCCATGGAGCCCGACATACGTAAGATTCCCGGAATCGCCAGCGCGGGCATCACCGGACGGTTGCACGCCGCAGAGCACAGGCCCACAAACTCGGCGAGCGAAACTTCTTCGGACAGGCCCTTGCTCTGCAGGTCGTTGTAGAACAGCAAATAATCCTTGGAGCCGATGTGCATGCCCGGCGCCACGCGGTTCGCCAGGTTCACAAAGTTGTCGCACGCGGCCTCCAGCGTATCGCGCACCGGCTTGTTAAAGGCCACGCCCTCGTGCTTAAACTTGCACTCGCCGGCAACGGCCTTGTTCTCCAACTTGTACACGGCAACCTCGCCGCCCTGCGACCTGCCCACGCCAAACACGTGACCGGACAGCAGCGGCCCGTCGGGAATCAGCGTATCCTCGGACTGCTCGGGCACGCGCACCACGTGCACGTCCTGCGGATTGTCGGCATCCATATAGCCCAGGTTGACGTCGATAAACTCGACGCCCGCCATAATCTTGAGCTGCTCCTTTACGCGGCGACGGCCCTCGATGGCGTAGTCCAGCAGCCAACGAACGTCGTCCTTGTCCATAGCCTCGTCGGGGAACAGCAGCTTGGCCAGGCCGCTAAAGGACTTGCGCACGGCGATCTCGTCACGCTTGTTAAAGTCGCTGTTAAAGCGGAAGTAGCGGTCGATATGATGCGTAAAGTCCTTGCGGCGCATCTCCTTGCAAAACTCCGACAGGCAGTCGGTGATTAAGCCGTAATGCCCGGTCAGCAGGCTCGAGCGCATCTTGGGAATCTCCCAGCCCGGCAGGTAATAGTGGATACGGTCGAAGAAGGCCGAATCGTTGTTAAACTCCGGCGGGAACGGATCAAACAGGTGCGTGGTCTTAAGAACGTTTTGCACGGTGCCGTTGATGTTGCCCTCAAAGACCATGGAGGCATCGGCGTTAATCTGGTCGCGGCCACGCGCGTAGCTGCCGCTGGCCATGTAGTCCTTCATGATCTGCACGGCGTTGGTGTCCTTAAAGCGCATGCCGGCGACCTCGTCGAACGTCACGCAATCCCAGTGACCCACCAAGCCCACGCGATCGGCGCGCATGGAGTTCATGCGGCCGAACAGGTTGGCCGTGGTGGTCTGCCCGCCCGAAAGCAAGATGGCGTAGGGCGAGACCTCTTTGTAGATATGGCTCTTGCCGGTACCGCGGGGACCAAGCTCGCACAGGTTATAGTTGCGCTCGATCAGCGGCACCATGCGCTCGATAAAGTGCAGGCGCTCCTTCTCCGAAAGCTCGCTGGGCTCATAGCCGGCAGAGCGCAGCAGCATGTTGAGCCACTCGTCGCGCGAGAAATACTGGCGCTCGTCGATCATGGCCTCCAGGTCCAGGTTGGGCATCTGGATGGGCGTGAGCGACGCCACGCTAAACGGAGAGTCCTCGGGTCCGCGCTTTTTGCGCTTGGCCTTGGAACGGCGCGGCGCATCGTCGCCAAAGACCTCCATGCCAAACTCGTCTTCCTCTTCCATGGGATGACGATACTCGATGCTCATGATGCACCAAATGCCGCCCTGCAGAATCTTGGAGTAGTCGCGCACGTACTCGGCCGGCATCACAAACGGCTCAATGGTCAGATTGGCAAACGACGCCACGTAGATGTCTTTGTATTCGTCGAGCTTGGCCGTCACCTTATCGATAATGGTAAAGCGACCCAGCTCGCGAATCTTGGACTTGATGCGCTCGGACTCGTCGGGACGCACGTAGTTATCGGTGAGGATCTTGCGGATGCGCTCCAGGCCCTCTGCCACGGCATCCTCGTCATCGGTTGAGCAGTACATGCCCAGCAGGTACTCCAGCACAAAGGTAGGCACGTTGGCGCCACGCTTCATAAGGGCCGTGAGGTCCTTGCGCACGATCTTGCCGCCAAAGTGCTCGAGCAGCTTGCCGTCCAGTACATCCATGTCATAGCCGTCGTCCTCGGGAGCGTCGGCCACGGCCTGGGCATAGCCATCGGTCGAGGACTCGTCCTCGGCGGGTGCCGCAACCTCATCGGGCGCAGCGGCCGCCACCGGCTCCGGAACAGGCGCGGCGGCCACGGCCTCCGGGGCAGGCACAGCCTCCACCGCAGGCACCGCGGCCTCCACCGGCGCACTCACATCAATCGAGGGAACTTCCCACAGATCGTCGTCATGGCCATCAAACATAGGGCACACTCCTAAAAACCAAAGTCAGCAACAGGGGCAAACGAAACAGCAATGGTGTACGTCTCGCGCCAAACGATCTTGCCCGTCTCGCGCTCGCGGCAGACCAGATAGTACGGACCCTTGGCCGAGAATCCATCCGCTGCATGCAACGCAAACTTGGCATGCACCACGCGCTCCTGCGAGTTAACAGAAGTCTTGTTGGCATGCGCCTTGACCGTATCGCTCACCTCGTTGCCACTTGCATCGGTAAACACCAGCTCGTACTCGCACGGCAAGACCTTACCTTGGGCAGGTTCTTCCTGGATCAAGTTGACCGAGAAGAGCGAGTTGGTCACTCGGCGTCCCTCGCTTAGCACGCGCAGCGTCGCCGCGCGCGTGTCGACAAAGTCCTTGGAACCCGAGCGCGCACGCCAAAAACCGATAACGGGCACGCAGAGCTCCTGCAGGCTCATGCCGCCGTGGACGTAGTTGTTAGTGCCGCCGGGACGCTTGAAGTGCACGTTCTCGCGCGGGGCAAATCCCTCAAAACCGGCACCCAAACGTCCCATGCCAACATTAACAAACACCCCGCATGCCTCTTCCGAAAGCTTGGCCACGGCCTCGTTGGGCACCACCAGATGACGCTTGCCGTGCATGACAGGAGCGTCAAGGAAGGGAAGGTCTGGCTTGCCGAGCATCTGGCACTCGCTGAGCTCCCGACGCGTGTAGATAAAGCCGTGGTCCGCCGTTATAACAACACGCGCGCCCGGGGCGTCGGTGCACACGCGACGCGCCAACGCAGCAAGTTCCTCCACGGTGTCCGCACAGGCATCGAAGACGTCATCCTGCGTAGCGGCCTTCTCGCCCGTAGCATCGATCTTGTTGTGGTAGAGAAAAACGAGCTTGGAGTCCTTGAGCAGTGCCTTGCGCTCGGTTCCCGCCATGTTGAGGTATGCGCTCGAGCGCAAAGCGCGGGCCGTGGGCTCAACGTGGGTAAGTACGGCCTCGCGCTGCGGAGTCGTCGCAGTGGGCATGCCGTCAGCCAACACAAGCGAGCCATCCGCTGCAAGTTCAAGCGCTTGGTGCGGCAGCAGCGCGGGCATGCCCACCTCGGTGATGGAGGGAAAGACCGCCTGCATGCTAGAAACCCTGACGTTGCCGCCGCGCTCGCGCTCGAGAAGCGCCGCGACATCACGGGCCACCTCATAGCGCAGCGCGTCGCTTACGATAACGACCGTCGTTTTGGCAGACCCCACAAAGGTGGGCAGCACATGCCAGTAGAATTCATCCTGCCGTGCAGGGCCATCGATGTAGCCGCAATCGGCCCACTCCCCTTGCGCAGCGGATGTCCAGCAGGCATTGGCATCGGCCAAAAACCAGTTGCTGTAGAGATTCTCCGCCCAGTCCACCACGGCTCGGGCAGGCTCCTCGAGCACATCGCACTCGACAGAGCGCGCCCGCAAATACGCGGTGCACATATGGCGATAGGCAGCATCCATGGAATACCAATCGGACGTATAGGCATCCCACACCTGCTGGGGTTGCGCCAGATGGAACCCGCCCGCGTGTGCCTGCCTAAACGCGCACATATCGGCCACAGCGGCAAGCAAGTCAAAGTAGCTCTCAACACGACGGTACCAGCTTAGGTCGCAACGGCGCGCAGCAAATGTGCGCGCACTCTCAACACGGTCCGCACCCTGAGCAAACGAGCTGAACAACTGTGAGAGCACAGCCTCGTTGACGCACGGGAACACGTCAAGCGAGACCAACGCATCGATTGGCAGGGTCTCGAACCGCGCAAAGAGTCCACGGGCATCCTCTACCAAACGGCAGATCTCAAATAGGTCCTCGCTCGATGCCTGGACATCGGCGGCCTGGTCCCACGTACGCACCGCCTCAAGACAATAGGGGCCGTAGGCGGGAGCCACATAGCTTTCGAGTCCCTTGAGCGCCCCCTCGGGAAGCGCGGTGGATGCCGCCGTAAGGAGCACATGGGATGCAAGCATAAGCAGTGAGTCGCGCTCGTACAGCGGCCCATCAAACCCATAGCAGCGCAGCATAAAGGCAGAGAGGACGTCGCGCAAGCTGTACTTATCCACCAGCGCAGCCAGCGCCTCGGGGCCCTCGTGCAGCAGTGTGGCCATGCAGCCGCGCAGCACAAACGCGGGCCGCGCGTCGCCCGGCTCCTTGCCGCCAAAGATCACCGTAAGGATTCCAAGCTCGATATCGGATGCGCCCGCGACGTGCGGAACGCACGCGGCAAACTTAGCACAGCGGGTCTTGGCATCAAAGAAGGTCTTGTGCTCGCGCAGGCTCTCGCGCACGGCGTCGATATTCTCGATGCCCAGCTGATCAGCTAAAAGCGAAAGATAGTCAGCCTGGAACTGATCGGCATACAGCTCAACATCGGCAAGCCAATCGCCCTCAAGCCTGCCGCGCGGGCAACGGCGATACAGCAAGATATCGTTCGCAAGGTCATCGCGGTTGATGAGCTTCTTGACGGCAAACATGCGGCCCTCGCAGGCCTCAACAAACCGCACCGGACGCTCAAAGTCACCGTGAGCAGGCATTACGCCGGCATCGGCCCCCACGCCGTCGAAACCCTCGGCAGCCAATCGCTCAAACTCAGGAGCAAACTCGCCGTCCGCATCGTGCCAAACCACCACACGGCGCGGCGCGCATGCGGACAACGGCTGCAAAAACCGCAGCTTAAGCTGTTCTTCTACATCGATCTTGGGCATGAATATCCTTACCGTATCTGCATTTACTTGATCTTTGCCAGTACATCCTGAAACTTGGCGTAGTTGACCTTGACGCCGTCATCCAGGTCGATCTTAATCATCTGGTCTGCCAAGTGGTGCAACTTCTCCTCGTGGCCGATGGTCTCTTTAAGCTGGTCATTGAGCTTTTTGACACGCTTATCCAAGCGCACGCGCTCACCACGCTCAGCACTGGCAAGGGCATCGTTGGCATAGCCGATCTGCGAGCGATAGCGCTCCTGCTGCTCATGCACATAGTCGGTTCGGATGCGAGCCAACAGGTCGGGCTGATAGCGATGCATGTAAACAAGGCACTTGAAGCCGTTCTTTTTGCCGCTGTCGAACAGCCAGTAGATGGGGCGCTTCTTGTAGGTCTGACAGTGGTCCTTAAAGAAGTCCTTCAAAAAGTAGGTGCGGATGACCTCGCGCGAGGTACCCTTGCCGCCGAGTGCCTCGGCAATAAAGGCCAGGTTCTGCTCAAGCGTCTCCTCGCCATACACGGTGCGCACAAAGTCGATAAAGTAGCGCACGATGTCGTCGTCAAAGTACTCGTCGTCGGTGATGGGCAGCACGTTATCGCTATCGGGCATAAAGGTCACATGCGTGGGATCGGGCATCTTGGCCAGATAGTCATCGACCGTGGCGCCCTGATCGGCCAGAATCAGCCCGTCCACATCCAGCGAATAGCGGCCAAACATGCAGCCCACGGCATAGCTTATAAGCGAGGTGATCTCGTCACGCTTGGTGCGCACGTATTTGTTGCCCTTATAGCTCTCGGGGATCTCGTCGGCGGTATCAAAGATGCGCGCCACCGAGACGTACTTATCCTCGACCTCGATGGGCACTTCGCCCTCCATGTTGTAAATTTTGGCGAAGATGCGGTTGAGCTCCTCCTCGTTAGCACGGAGCTGCTCAAAGCGAGCATTGACCTCGGCCTTACGAGCCTCGTATTTATCTTGAAGTAATGTGGCCATGGTGGGCCGTCCTTTCGATATTGTTGAGATGCCGGCAACGAAGAAATAAAGCGTGAATCAAATCAGGGCCATCACACAACCAAGCCCGCACTCCACGCCCAGCGCGATGAGCAAAACCGAATATCCCGTATGAAGATAACTTTGTGAATCACGGCCCCGAATGCGACACATAGTTATTAGTCGTCTTTCTATTGATTACGCGGCTTACAAGGACATTGCTCCATGCACGATTCAGGGAATATGAACTCGTAGCCGGGTTCGAAGAAAGCCGCCCTAAATTTCGTGCAGGCATCGTAAACGTCGTCCACAACTTTCTTCCCGTTTAAAGCAAGTTCTTTAAAGTCATTATCAAAATGCTCTTCATAGTGCTCAAGGGACAGCAAGTTATGCATTAGTTTGTTACGTAATTTGACCCACAACCTCACTTCAGCGAATAACTCAGCTGAAAAAGAGCTGCGAACACGAGACACATCTGCGTTATATAGTCTTTCAACACACTTGATCTTGGTCCCGATTGCCAATTGGTTGCTTCCCTTACGGCATTTGCCGCCATTAACGCAATATTTGCAGTTCCGCTTATATTTGTCTAACACTCGAAAGAAACGATTCTCGAGACACGAATAGATTAGCCAAGCGGCTTCGAAGTAGAGCCCTCCCTTAATCGATTCATCAATCTTATTTAGGAAAAAATCATGCATCGTTGCCATATCGCAGCGAACGTCAATAGACTCATTTTGCTTCATTTGGTCCATCCTCTACTAAGAGTTTGGAAAGAACGACGGGCATCAATCTCCTGGCGTAATCATCAGCTATCTTCTCAAAAGGAATATTCCTATACGATCTCGCAAATATCTCCTGGCTATTACGTGGGTCTTGTCCCGAAGCAATTGCATTGATCAACTTGTCCTTAGAGAACTCAAGAAGTGACTCGCGCTGTGCAACATGGCCTTGAAACTCCGTTGCGGAAGAGCTGACAAAATAGTCATGATGGCCTATCTCGTGTAGCGTTGAATACACACAATATAAGAAACAGTCAGGCAATAAAATGCCGTTGAACTTCCGCGCGGAGGTTTTCGCACTCATAAGAACCAACTCATATGCTGCCCGAGACGCTATCTGCGCTTTCTCCTTTTCTTCAATTTCAAGCAAAGAAACAGGAGCGATGATTACGACATCTTCATCCGAGTCGTATTCAAAGAAAGTGGCGTTGTTTAACGAGATACGAATTCTAACATCAGAATCTAAAACGCGTTTAATTTTATTGGCAAGCTGAAATGCCGTCTGGTTAAGATCGATACACATACAGGTCTCCTAAACAAGGGGATTGTGACCAAAATCCCATGAGGTTTCGAAGGAGTTGTAATCTGCTTCCGACGCATCAAAGCAACGATGCGCCAGATCTTCGACGATGGAATAGTCTGAAGCAGAGGGTCGAATAACAGGCATGTTATTCACAGTGCCTGCCCCAAAATTCAACGTAGGGTTCAAAAAGCTAAAGGCTGAAGCAGCTACAGAAGAGTTCAGCAGGGCAGAAAGGTAGGAAACTCCAAGCTCCTTAGTTGAGAAAAGGCCATTAGCGCCGGAATCAAAAATAAAACCCTGGCGATATAGACGGCAGTTAAATAGCCCCGAAGTTACGCCCGTCCAAGTAAGTCCAGGCTTAAAGTAAAAGCGCTCGTTGCTTATCTTCCATCCAAGATCATCGCCCAATTCTGGGTATACAGCCTTAGTGTTAGCCTTAATCTCTTCACCATTATTAAACCAGTTAACAACGTAGTCATTGTTTCCGTACCATCTGCGAAAATTGCCTCCTTTATTGTAAGGAACCCATCGAGCACCACTATTGATTTGCTCCTCAGCAGAGCAACATCCGATAACCATGTCGCTCAGACCGACTTCATGCCACAATCTCAAAAATCTTGCATTGTCGCCCGTACGCATGCCTATTCCAGCAAAAGCTTCATCGCGAATGGAATGTCCCCCAAACGCTTCGAGCATAGCGTCGCTGGCCCAGTAGGCTATGGGGGTGCTGGGGATCTGCTTGAAGGCGTCGGCGTTGCGGCGGTAGAACCAGCCGCAGGTGGGGTTTTGGATGGCCTCCTTCAAAGCCGCATCCTTCTCACCGATTTTTTGATTCAACTTAAAATAAGCACCCTTATAACCAGGAATATGATTCGACTGAATGACCCATCCGGTATTGGCGTCAAACACGTCAGGGTGGGCATTCGAGCCGCGAGTATCAATGAGGGCAATTAGGGTGTGTTTATCTACAAGGGTGTTGCGCATACGCTCGAAAGACGAGAGGTACATACACGTATCAGAGGTAACCAGAGATACCGTACCCTTAGCGCTCGCAAAATCAATAATTCGCTCGATAAAGCACGTGCAGAGATCGCTCTTCGTGTCGGGGTAGTTCTTCTTGACCCACTTACTCATAAAGGGGTTGAAGCTGCTGCTACCCATGTACGGGGGATTTGCCACGGTGCAAGTGAAGCGACGTGATAGCTTCTCGCAGATTGCGACCGCGCTCTCAAGCTTGTCCTTGGTCGCGGCGGCAAAAAGGTCGCCCGCGCAGTCGGCCGCAGCCGCTTTGAGCTTCTCGATCTCGGCATCTGTCGGATTGAGCAGCGAACCGATCTCGCCCAAATGACTCAGCTCCTCGGCGAGCTTCTTGTTACCCGGCAGCTCGTCCTCCCCAAGCGGGATGCTCGAGAGCACGGTAACGTCGGCGCGAACGCCACGCCTAAAGAAGCGACGGTCGTGCTCGCGGGCGCACATGGCAAGCGCCAGCTCCGCGATCTGTGCCGCGCGGGAATCGATTTCCATACCTGCAAGGTTTTTAGTAAGAATGAGCTCGGGAATCTCGCGCTCACGATAGCCGCGCTCCTCGTACATATGAAAGAGCAGCTCAAACGCATAGACCAAGATATGGCCCGAGCCGCATGCGGGGTCGCAGAGGGTTATCTCCTCGGGACTCGAAATGCGGATGAAGTCCTCGTGCTCAGCATCGGGCTCGATGTAGTATTTCATGCGCTCGCGTAGCGAACTCCCCGGATTGTTGAGCATCCACAGACGGCCGAGCGAGTTCTCGACCATATAGCGCACGATCCACTCGGGGGTGAAGAGCTGAGTGGCGGGAGCGATGTCCGCCGCTGCGGCCTTGCGCTTGGACTTGAAGAACTCGTCTTTAACGTCAGCGTTGTAGTACTGATACATCCAGCCCAGAACGGTCACGCCCTCGCGCCAGTCCTCGTCAGTGAGGACAACATTGAGTTTGCCCACCACGCCGTCGGCCATCATGAGGCCCTGGGGCAACAGCAACTCCATGGCTCCGCCTACGCGATCAAAGACGCCTGGCAGGCAATCGGCAAGCTCCTCGCACTGAGCAACAAACAGGTAGCGCCACAACGGTTCATCCAAGCCCGCCATTTTGAGCTCGGCTATGCGATCGGTATCGGCCGTCGTTATCTCCACATCCAGTGCGTTCTCCACGGCCTCGCTGCCATGGCTGCCGTCCGCACGACTTAGCATGCGCATGCGGCTGGGAAGCCATCCGCGTGCATCCATGAAGCGAATGGCCACGATGCGGTTGAACCAGGTGTAGGCCGCACGGTCGCGCAGCGCCTCGTGACCCACCTCTGCCTGCATGCGCAGCAGTTCGTCGCGTTGCTCAATCTCAGCCGGACTTAGGGGCAGGCCGCTAACGGTCTCGGACCCAACGGGCGCGGGTGCAGGTTCGGTGATGCCGTAGCGCACCATCTGCGCCTCCACGCCTTTGATGAGCTCCGTACGGGCCCAGGTGCAGAAGCTCTTAAGAGCAGAATCGTTCATGGTTGATGAGCCTTTCTAAACGCCATAAGCCACCGGTGCGCGCTTTGGCACCGGTGGCTCCGCGGGTTAGTTGATACGGATCTCGTCGTTTGCAGCGAGCGCCTGCATAAGGCGGGAGCGCAAGTCGTCCACGTAGCGCTCCACATCCTCTGCGGACAAGAGACGACTCGGCTTGGCCAGATCGGCGCGGCGCACAGTCTTGATCTTGCGCTGGGGCTTGGGCGCGGGCACGGGAGCAGACGATGCGGCGCCCTTGTTGGAGACCTTCTTGACCACCTCACCCGTACTCATGACCTCGGTGGTGCGGCGCTCGTTGTCCATACGCACGCGGGCCTCATCCACAGCGTCGTACATCTCGTTGGCCGCCGCACTGAGCCAGTCGCCCCAGTTAGTTGCAACAACGCTCAGTTCGTTGAGACTTTGAGCGCTGTGGGCACGGTTTTTGAACGACTCGTATTTGGTGCCGGCGTCCGCTATGGCATCCTTGGCCTGATTGACAAAGCCCTTTTGACTCTCGGCCTGCGCCCGCAGGTCTTGCAGATCGCTCTCGATGCGACACAAAAACTCATTGCGGCGGATGCCCAGCAGCTTTTTCATGTCATCCTCGACGGGATCCATAAGCGGCTGCAGGTCTTTAATACGGCCGTAGGGCTTGGGATCTTTGAGGATCTCACGCACCTTTGCCACGTTCTCCACCGCGCTGGGAATGTCATCGGAGGCATACTCGATACCCTCGGTGCGGTTCAAGAAATCCCTGGCGTGGTCAAACGCTGTTCGTTGATTGGACTCGACGAACTCAACCACCTTGTCAAAGTCTTCCTTAGCATCGAGCAAGCGCTCCTCATGCTTGGTGAACGTGGTCAAGAACGCCTCGGCCTCGTTCTGGTCCTTAAGGACGTCGGCCACCTCCGAGCGCATCTTCTCGCACTCGTCCTCACCGGGATACGGGTAGGCCGGCTTGATGCCCGTGTAGTAGTCGCGTGCTATGGCGAGGCACGCCTCGCGCAAGCCCTCAAGGCGCTCTTTGAGCTCGGCCACGAGCTTATCCTCGTTGGAGGGCACGGTCTTGAGATCAAACAGGTCACACATGAGTTCGCCCGCGGCGCGTAGCAACCGGTCGCTCATGCGCATGCGCAAGCGCACCTGGGCCTTATCGGCATCCTTGCGCAGGAGCGCCACCATGCGGCTGTCGTTAGCTTGAACCGTCTGACCGCCAAACAGCACCTGCGCGCGCTGCTCCACCACAAGCTGCGCCACCACATTTGCGATGTCGACCTCGCGCCAGCCAAAGGGCCTTTGCTGGTACTGGCGCTGGATATCGCCCATAGCGGTATCCAGGTGGCGCTGGTGCTGCACTTTGAGGTAGTCCTCGACCTCCTTGAGCGCACGCGTGTTACCCGCGTCCATGCCAGCGAGCCCCACTTGAACGTTGCCCGCCAGAGTGGAGCGAATATCGGAATCGCTCGTGACCGGCGCACCGATATAGTCGGCCTTATCAAAGACCACATCGCACAGCTGCGCCAGCACTTGCTCAAAAACCTGAACGGGTTTGGCCGCGCGGACCTCAACCATGCGGCCGTTGACCGCGCAACGTGCATGGAGCACGGCCTCACTCAAAAGGGTATCGGCCTCTTTCTCGTTATAGGCCGCCTCGCGCATCTTGGACTCGACGATCTGGCGCGTACTCGGCTGAAGCTCCTGGAGATTTCGCGTCTTAGCGTACTTGCGGATCTTGGCGGCGTTGACGAGTGGAGCCCAATAATCCACCTCGTCGCTCAAGGCCACGATGGCCTTATCCACGGATTTCAATGCCAACTCGGCATCGTCCGAACGGCCCAGATCGCTGGCCATGGTCACCACGGAAAGTGCCATGCCGCCCATGTTGGATCCATGAATCGAGCCATCCACGTAGCGGTCAAAGGGGAAGTCGTTGGCCCCGCGGTTGAGTTTGCGCGCAGTGTAGATGCTTTCGAACAGGCGCTTCTTGATGTATTCAATCACCTTCGCGTTGTCGATCGGGGTGCGTGCGATCTCCTGCGCTATCTCCTGCTCCTCGTCGGTGAGGAAGCTATAGGTATCGCCCTGGCGTGCCACGTAGTTCTCGCGCTCCAAGCGGGCGAGAGATTCCTTGACGCGGTCCTTAAGGGCGCGCTTGTCCACGTCCAGGCTATCAATCATAAGGATGGAGATGTTCTCGACCGTGGCCTTGACGTAGCCGATGTAGCGGATCAAGTACAGGAGCTTAAGCACCCGGACATCGTAGCTCTCAAGACCCTCTGCGTTTTCAGCCGCGCGCTCCGCACAGACGACGACTTGAATGATGCCGTGCTCCAAATCCTTGGAGATTGTGTCGAAGAAGCGCCAGAACGGCACGAGTGCACCAGTCTGGTCATGCTGGATGGCCTGAGCGCTCTCCTGAAACGCGCTCAGCATGGAGCGCTCGCCCGTGGACATGTGCTTGGCCTTAACACCATGCTTGCGTACCTCGGTCATCACGTCGGGCAGGAGCTTAAACTGGTAGCCCACAAACGGGTAGCTGGCCACAAAATCCTTGGAGTTGGCGTAGCCGGCAAGGTCGGAGCGCGAGCCGCCCTCAAAGGTAAAGTTGTTTTTGAGGACGGCGGCGTCTTGCTCGTAGACCTGTGCAAGCATATCGGCCGCCGGCGCGGTCTTCTCGAGCACACGGCGTTGGATGACCTCGTCCACGCTGGAGCTGGAGAGCGAAAGGCGGGTATTGAAACGGCCCTGGATCTTTGAAAAGTCGTTGCCCACGGGCAGGCTCAGGTTGTCGATGGCCTCCTGGCTCGTAACCATTACCCACACGCGGCCACCGCAGGCGGCACCCAGCTCCTCGACGATGGTCTGAAGGCTCAGCATAAGGCTTGGGTCCTGGTCGTTTGTAATAAACTGACCCACCTCGTCGACCATAAAGAGCAAACGGAAGTTGCCACCGTGGGCCGCTGCCTGAGCGTCCACGTAATCCTTGACCTTTTTGGCAAAGACATCGGGGGCCAAAACCTCGTCCTCAGAACCCTCGAGCCAGTTCCATGCGGCCTTTTCGCTCATGCCGAGCACGCTCTGCAGCACCTCGACGACGTCGTCCTCAAAGTAGCTGTAGGTGTCGCGGGCCTGGAGCCAGGACTCGCCGTTGACGCGCTCAAAGGCCTCGCGGAACTCCTGGGTCTTGCCCAGGCAATCGATGTAGTCCTCGAGCTTTGCAAGCTTGAGGTCCTCGCCGTAGAAGCCGCGCGCCTCGTAGAACATGCGCTCAAAGCCGCGAAGCAGCGCCGTGGGAGCCGTATCGCCCTGCTTCCACTGACCCGCCTTGCTATCGATGTTAAAGAGGATGGCCTGCGTGGGCACCGAGCAGGCGCGCTCCATGGCAGCCGCGACCATGGGGTCGACGATCTTGCCGTCAAAGTAGCGGATGGCGCTCTTGCCGCCGATCTGGCGATTCTCGAGCAGGTAGCTCAGCATCTTGAGGAAGTGCGATTTACCGGAACCGAAGAAACCACTGATCCACACGCCGATCTTGTCGGTGCGCGCATCGATGGCATCGCCGTAGGCCTTGAAGAACGTGGCAAAGTGCCTCTGCAACTCGCGCGTCACCACGTACTCGTCAAGCTCCTGGCGGATGGACCCATCTTTTGAATCCTGGACCTTGACCACGCCGTTGATGGAGCGGTTGATGTCTTTTGCAAAGAGGTCGCGAATGATCGTGTTGTCCATGGGTGCTCCTTTGGGTTTGGGAATGTTATGGCAAAGGGTTGTTACCGGCGGCAGGGACTTGCCTGCGGGGAGCCGTGCTTACGAGATATCGATGGCGCGGTAGTAGTTGTCGGCCGGCAGACGGTTAAAGAGCTGGAAAGAAGAGCCGTTGAAACTGCCCGGATAGGCGGCGACCACAGGCACCTCATCAAAATCCGCAAGCATGCAATGGAGAAGCGTGTGCATGCGAAAGAATGGGAAGACCTCGCCCGCGCCGGTGAGGAGAACGACGTCTCCAGGCGCGTGCGGCTCGGTCTGCTCAAGGATGTACGCGGCGACTTTCTCGGGCGAGGCGAACTTGGCCACGTCCTTGAGCACGCGCTGGGTACCGCGGCGCTCCTCTTGGCGTGGGATGGCCTTAAGGACACGGCGCTTTTCGAGAATTGCCAGCACGGCGTCGTAGAGGTTCACGACCTTGAGCGTGCACGGAAGCTTGTCGGCCTCGGCATCGCGTGAAAGGGCGTCAAATAATGCACGCGCTTCAAACTCCAGCGCAGGGTCATAGCAAAAGGTGTGGAAGCCGATCTCATTGCCTATGCCCTTGTTGGCCAAAAAGTCCTCGCTGCACAGGCACTCGCGCAGAAGCTGCGCGCGTCGCTCAAATTCCTGATGGGCGTGCTCGGAGCGGACATGCGCCGCCACGACGCTCTTACGGGAATGGATGCCAATATTGGTGGTGAGATCGGTCGCCGGGGTGATAGCAGGTTCGGCGGCGTTGTTGACGGGGGCCACGCTACATCACCGCCCTGCCGGTAAGGGCCGCGATAAGCGACTGCTCGCCCAGCTGGACCAAGGCTCGCTCGACATCGGAATCGAGGAAGAGTGGTGACAGGCGCTCAGACTCCGGCCCCTGACCCTCGCCGATAAGGGCGGCATGGCGGAGCGTCTGGCGGAGCGAGCCCTTAATGCGCTTGACCGTGGCCTCGGTCCAGCGGGCCGCGTCCGGATACTCCGTGGTAAAGCGCGTCATAAAGGCGTTGAGGTCAACCGCCGTGAAGGCATAATCAAAGTTTTGCAGGCGCTCCCCTACCTCGACGAGCACGAGCTCGCGCACGATGTCGTAGCGGCAGATCATGCTGTAGAAGATGGCCTGGTCCGCCTGCGTGGGGGTGCCAGATGCCATGAGGCTGGTTAGGGATGACGCAGCCTCGACGGCGGTTTTGGGGTCGATGCCGCGCGCGGCGCATGCGGCGTCCGTGGGCACCATGGCGTCGAGGCGGCGAAGGCACACGGTTGCGCGGTTGGCGACCATGCGCTCCGTGGGATATTGAAAGAGGTTCTCGCTCTTTACGCGTACAATGACCTGCTCGTCGCTTGCGCCCTGCATACGAAGGGCAGCGACGATGCGCATCTCATGCGGGAGGAATTGCTCGCGGGTGAGCACCCCCCCCCCGAACGCTTTTTGTGGTTATATCCACAGTACACGCTCCAAGGGTGTCAAAGGCTGTCACAAGTGCGCCGCAACCCGGCAGGCAGGTGCGGCGCACATGACAATAATCATACCTGTTGGTAAAAAAGTTACCACGCCCAGAGTGTCAAATGTTGAGCAACAAAATTAAATCCGGTCAACGGTCATTTTCGCAGCTCAGAAGCTTTGACGAGATCGCCCCAAATCACACTTGCCAGACAACCGCGCTTACGAATGCAGGCACGCACACGCCCAACGCCATCCTCCGCTATATTCAATATAGAGTTATACATATGCTTCTATGTAAGGAGTTTCGTATGCCTGTCGTAAAGTCTATTTCTGATCAGACGCGCGCACTAACTACCATTCAGGAACGCGAAGATCACATTCAACGTGCCATCGCTCGTGGCTATGACGACCTCACCAACGGTCGAGTGCGCCCCTGGAAACAAGCGAAGGCCGAGGCGGATCGGATACGAGCCTCGAGATAATCCCTCCCCCATGTAACCATCCTGTAAATCATAGCGGCGCACTCGAGTTTTACCGTGATGCGGTCGCGCCCGGCGCTCCACTGTGCTAAAGTATCCCGAACGTTCAAACGACTCCGAGGGGGACCTAGAAGATGGCACGTGTGCACAACTTCTCAGCAGGCCCGGCCGCACTGCCCACCAGCGTGCTTGCCGAGATCGCCGACGAGATGATGGACTACCGCGGTTGCGGCATGTCCGTGCTCGAAATGAGTCATCGATCTAGTATGTACCAGCAGATTATCGACGACGCCGAGGCAACCCTGCGCCGCCTGCTGAGTATCCCCGACAACTACCGTGTCCTGTTTTTGCAGGGCGGCGCCACGCTGCAGTTTGCGGGCATCCCCATGAACCTCATGCGCCGCGGCCGCGCCGGCTACGTCGTCACCGGCAACTTTGCCAACAAGGCGTACAAGGAGGCCGCCAAATATGGCGAGGCCGTGCTGCTCGCGAGCTCCGAGGACACCAATTTCGACCGCATTCCCACCATGGCCGACGTCAACGCGCGCATTGCCGCCGAGGCCGCGGGCGACGGGCTCGACTACGTCTACATCTGCCAGAACAACACTATCTTTGGCACCATGTACCACGAGCTGCCCAACTGCGGCGATGTGCCGCTGGTCGCCGATGTCTCGAGCTGCTTCCTGTCGCAGCCGCTCGACGTTGAGCGCTACGGGCTCATTTACGCCGGCGCACAGAAAAACGCCGGCGCTGCGGGCGTGACCGTGGTCATCGTGCGCGACGACCTTATCGCAGATGGCCCCGCCTTTGCGCAGACGCCGCAGTACCTGGACCTTAAGACCCAGGCCGCCAAGGGCTCCATGCTCAACACGCCCAACACCTTTGGCATCTACGTATGCGGTAAGGTGTTCCACTGGGTCGAGGAGACCGGCGGACTTGCCGCCATGGCCGAGCGCAACTGGGCCAAGGCCAACCTGCTCTACGACCTGCTCGAGCACAGCGAGCTGTTCCACGGCACCGCTCAGGCCGACAGCCGTTCCATCGCCAACGTCACCTTCCGCACCGGTGACGTCGAGCTCGATGCGGCCTTTGTTGCAGGCGCCGCCGAGCACCAGATTCAAAACGTCAAGGGCCATCGCCTGGTAGGCGGCATGCGCGCCAGCGTCTACAACGCCGTGACAATGGAAGACGTACAGGCACTGGCCACGTACATGAAGGACTTCGAAGCACAGCATAGTTTGAGCCCGCGATCTAACTAGCCCGCAACGCGCGGGCCGACCAGCCACTTCAAACCACTTGTTTTAAACAAACCTGCTAAGGAGTTTTCCATGCGCAAGATCAAGACCATCGACGACATCACCAAAGACGGCAAAGTCGAGTTTGGCGAGGGCTACGAATTTGTGAGCACCGCCGAGGAGGCCGACGCCATCCTGATGCGCTCGACCGACCTGCACGGCTACGAGCTGCCCGAGGGCATTCGCGCCATCGCCCGCTGTGGCGCCGGCGTCAACAACATCCCCGTCGAGGAGTACGCCAAGAAGGGCGTCGTCGTCTTTAACTCGCCCGGCGCCAACAGCAACGCCGTCAAGGAGCTCGTCCTGGGCATGCTGGTGCTTTCGAGCCGTGGCGTGGTGCAGTCGATGAACTGGGTGCGCGACAACGCCGACGACCCCGCGATTCAGGTCGATGCCGAGAAGGCCAAGAAGGCCTTTGTGGGCCGCGAGCTCAAGGGCAAGCGCATCGGCGTCATCGGCCTGGGCAACGTGGGCTCCAAGGTCGCCAACGCCTGCGTCGATTTGGGCATGGACGCCTACGGCTACGATCCGTTCATTTCCGTTGAGCACGCGTGGGTGCTGAGCCGCGAGGTGCAGCGCGTGGGCACACTCGAGGATCTGTGCCGCGGCTGCGACTACCTCACCGTGCACGTGCCCAGCAAGGCAGACACCATCGGCATGATCAGCACCGAGCAGATTAACCTGCTGGCACCCAACGCCGTCCTCATCAACTACGCGCGCGAAACCATCATTGACGAGGACGCCGTCGACGCTGCCCTGCGCGAGGGCAAGCTGAGCTGGTTTAGCTGCGACTTTGCCACGCCCAAGACCGTCAAGATGCCCAACACGTTTGTCACCACGCACTCGGGCGCCGGCACTGGCGAGGCCGAGGCCAACTGCGCCGATATGGCCATTAGCGAGCTCAAGGATTACCTGGAGAACGGCAACATCGCGCACAGCGTCAACTACCCCGCCTGCAGCATGGGCAAGGCGCGCGCCGCAAGCCGCATCGCCTGCCTGCACGCCAACGTGCCCAACATGATTGGCCAGATCACGGCAATCCTTGCTAAGGACAACGCCAACGTGCAGCGCATGACCAACGAGTCCGCCGGCGAGAACGCCTACACCATGTTCGACACCGACGAGCACCTGGACAGCAGCACCATCGAGGCGCTCAAGCAGATTCCGTCGATGTATCGCGTGCGCGTGATTAAGTAGCGCCGGCGCCAAACCTGCCAGACAGACCACGAAGCCCATTCGCCCCCCGTTTTCACGAAACGGGGGGCGATTTTGTTGCTCCGGATGACTTTAAAATGATACCCAGAACAAGTTTTTTCAGATAATCGATAGTGAGGCTCCAGTCGCTAAGCACACCCGCTTTGATAAACAGCTTTATCAGGGACTTTAGTAGGTAAAAATCGGTCTCTATGTGCCGAATGTAAGTTGACTGTCCATTTTCCGAAACAACTTATTCTAGGTAGCATTTTTAAGGCCCGTCCAAGGCAAAATATAAGTATTTTGCGACCAAAACTCTAGTCCGCGCGACCATTTTCCGCCCGCGCGGCTACATTCCCGCCCAATCGATAAAAATCTCCTCACGAAGCCGCCGTTCGAGCTCCTGCTGCCGCGGCGTCTTGTCTTTCAGCGGCACATCGAGATAGGACATGATGAGCTCCATCACCACGCGGAAGGCATCGGAATCGGCCAGCTGACCATAGGTCATCAGAACGACGGGATATCCCATGGCTTGCAAAGCCGTCGTTCGATCGGAGTCCGAGATCTTGGATTCTATGGATCCGTGTATGGCTTTACCTTGGCATTCAACCAGGCACTCTCGGCTGCCGTCCTTATTTGCCAGCAGAATATCGGCATAGCGCCTATCAAGCCCCGAAATCAGGCGGGCACTGCGCGTCAAGCGAATCTCGACGTTATTGGTAAGGCGCAGCCCTTCGCCGCCGCGCAACCTCGTAAGGCCAAACAGCATCGAAGCCTGGACCTCGAGCGGCGATGCCGCCACCCCCGTAATGCATTTCGCGGCACGCGTGAACGATTTAGCGCCGCGGAGCCCCGGGATCTTATCGACGTACTCGGTAAGCTCAGAGAGCTCGATCAAGGGAGGTCGTTTCCACAAGTCCGTTGGATTCCCCGAGACATCCTTTACGTTTTCCCAGCCCGACCGTGCGTCACCCCACCGGCCCCCGTATGCCTGCTCAAGTGCCGACTTTACCTGAGGTGCAATCTTGCACACGGCAAAGGTGCCGCACATCTCATACATGCACATGATTAGACGCTCGTTTGAGACCGAGGAAGCCAGGGTCAGCAGGGTAAAGAGTGGGGACGCAACATCGAGGCCAAACTCCGTCTGCCGCACGGAATCAAACGGCCTCTCCCCGTTCCAAACATGCCTGACAATGCGATCGCCCTTACGTCCGCAGCTGCCCTGCGCCAACACGTGTAACGGGGTGCCCAGGAAATGCGTGACGAGCGGATGCTCACATAGGTGCTCCCTGCGCGGATCGTCCGCAGAATCGGGCAGGTCCGGCATTATTGCCAAGACCTGTGGAGGTATCCGGTGATACCGAAAGGCAGATATGTCGCACAGCGTGTCGTCCATGAAGGGTACGTACCCGCTGCGTCGCTTGTGAACCCGCTCGGACGGCAAACGCGCTGGCTCGGCCTGCGAACGGTAAATACTGCCACGCCCACGTCGCGGATCTCTCAGGAGGCTTACAATCGGTTTGGAAAGCAAACTGATTGTGAGGTTGCATATGGTTGATGAGGACTTTGCCTGGCGGCTTACGCAAGGACTCGTGCGGATCGACAGCTCAGACCCGGGCGCGTATGAGGATGAAATTGAGCGCTTCATTAAGAGGCTCATTGAGCAGCAGCTGGCACAACTTGATAGTTCTGCGCTCGATGCCGTGCAGATTGAGGAGCTCGAAGTGCTGCCCGGGCGCCGCAACCTTAAAGTCACCGTGCCGGGCCAAAGCGACGAGCCGCGGCTGGTCTATATCTGCCACATGGATACCGTCACCTTGGGCGATGGCTGGGACGCAGACATCGCACCGCTTGGGGCGGTAGTGCGCGACGATAAACTCTATGGCCGCGGTGCCTGCGATATGAAGGGTGGCCTGGCCTGCGCCATTGCCGCACTGGTCCATACGCTCGAGCGCGTGGCGGCGGATGGCGCGCTGCCACGCCGCGGCTTTTCGCTCATCTGCTCGGTCGACGAGGAAGACTTTATGCGCGGCTCCGAGGCGGCCATCAATGCCGGCTGGGTCGGCTCGCGCGAATGGGTGCTGGACACCGAGCCCACCGACGGGCAGATCCAGGTGGCGCACAAGGGGCGTACGTGGTTCGAGATTGAAATGGCTGGCGTGACGGCGCATGCAAGCCAGCCTTGGAAGGGCGCCGACGCCGTCGCCGCCATAGCCGAGGTCGCGTGCTCGCTTCGTCGCACGTTTGCGACGCTACCTTTACATGAGGAGCTGGGGCCATCGACCATCACGTTTGGACAGATCGAGGGTGGCTACCGTCCCTATGTCGTGCCCGACCACGCTAAGGTCTGGGTCGATATGCGCCTGACCCCGCCGACTGATACGGCCGCCGCGACGCGCATGGTAGAGCAGGCCATCGCCGTCGCCGAAGCCGCCGTTCCCGGTTGCCATGGCAGCTACACCGTGACGGGCGACCGCCCCGCCATCGAGCGCGACCCGAACTCTCCCCTTCTAGCAGCGCTCAAGCGTGCCGCCGATGACGTGACGGACGCGGACACGACCGTCGGCTTCTTTACCGGCTACACCGACACCGCCGTCATTGCCGGCAAGACAGGCAACCGCAATTGTATGAGCTACGGCCCCGGCTCGTTGGCGCTCGCACACAAGCCCGACGAGTATGTGCCCCATGCCGATATCGTTCGCTGCCAAAACGTGCTCATCGTGCTTGCCGATAACACGCTCTGGGACGCAAGCGGCCAAGTTGGGGCATAATAAGCCGCGAACAAACCGACTCGCGCGTTAGGACCGCCCATGAAAGCACTTCCGTTTCCCTGCATCCGCCCGGCTCAGGACCGTGTGCTCGAGGCGCTGCCTGCGATGGGCGGTATCCTGAGCGGCAACGACGCCCTGCGCGGCGCCATTGCTGACGGCCTAATGCTCAAGGACCCGGGTGCGGCGTATTACGTGTACGAATGCTCGGGCGAGCCGGGACGTGCGACGGGCGTCGTGGCGATTTGCCCGGTTAACGTGCTGACGGGCGGCGACGAGACTGCCGCCGAGAGCATCGACGCACTCGCCACCGCGCGCGCGATCGCCGAGCTCAAGGTGCAGCCGCGCCCCGTGTCGCTCGCCTACGAGGCGTCGCCCGTCATGGATATCATTTTGAGCGCTGCCAAAGAGGGCGCATCGCTCTACGCCGTCACCGATCCCGCGGGCGTCACACATCGCGTGTGGGAGGTCAAGCGCGAGGACGCCGTTGCCGCCATCCGTGCCATGCTCGATCAGGCGCCCGACCCGGTGTTCGCCGGTGACTCCGCCTATGTCGCCGCACTGGCTGGGGCATCGCAGATTCTGGCCGACGAGGCCCGCGCTGCCGGCGCCTACTCTGGCAAAGAGCCGTTCAACTTTGCTGTAGCCGTGCTGTTCCCCGCCGCGCAGGTCAGCGGCAGCGCGCCGCAGGTTCCGACGGGTCTGCTCACTCACCAGGTCTCACGGTTCTAGCGAACTCAAACGCTAAGCTGGAAAACCCAGCATCCAAACAAACAAGGGGGGGGGATGCAATGCCCGTGCATGCATCCCCGCCCCTTTCGCATCAAACAATTTCGCCGGCAAACCGCGCCGCAACGCCAGCGCTACCCGCGCTGCGGGCCTACTGCCGCTACAAGCGGTTCAAGCCCCAGCTCGCACGCGTAATCCTCCTGCGTAAAGACTTCGACCAACTCAAACGTGTCGGATTCGTCGCCAAACGCAAAGTGCAGCACCGAGCAGTTGCCCGGCACGCGATCGCGCTCGTCGGCCGCCGCACCCTTCACGTGATCCATAAACTCCTTGATAGCCGAGCCATGGCTTACCGCGAGCACACACGTATGGTCCGGACGCTGCATGAGTTCGGTCAGCGTCGTCACCATGCGCTCGCGCACCTGGATCTGGCCCTCGCCGCCAAATTGACGATAGAAATCGCGCCACGGGCGCTCGGGCATAAGCATCACGCGCTCGGCCTCAAAGTCGCCAAAGAACCACTCACGCAGGCCGTCCAGGCGCTCGTACGCCAAGCCCGGCCACAAGTTGGCGATAGTCTGCTCGGTGCGATGAAGCGTGGAGGTGTAGGCATGATCGGGCTCAATGCCGCGCGCACGTAAAAACATGCCGGCGCGCGCCGCCTGGTCGCAACCCAACTGCGTAAGCGGCGAGTCACTCCACCCCTGAATGATACGCTTAAGGTTGAATATCGTCTGTCCATGACGGACCAGATACAGATCTTTATTCATAGGGGTCCTTTCGTTCGTTACCAACCCAAGAGCGAAAACGCCCCGTCGCAATAGCCAAAATGAAGCACGGCACCGTTGTCGGGTAGCTCTCCCCCGCCAGTCACATACTCAAGAAACTCCTGGCAGGCTGAGCCGTGGGAAACCGCCAGCACGCAGTTGTGCTGCGGCCGGGCCATAATACGGGACAGCGCCGCGACCATGCGCGACTGAAGCTGCACTTCCGACTCGCCGCCAAAGGCCACCGGATAATCGCCCCAGGGCTGCGGCGGCATCTCGCGATTTGATGTGCCCTCCAGCGAGCCAAAATGCCACTCACGCAGGTCATCGACCAGCTCAATGGAACGGCCCTCGCCAACGATAAGCTCGGCCGTATGCCGCGCCCGGCCCAACGGCGAGGAATACACATGATCAAAGGCCACGCCACGCGCCGCAAACGCCGTACGCGCCGTCAGCGCCTGCTCGCGCCCGCGCGCCGTAAGCGGCGAATCGTGCCAGCCCTGCAAAATGCTCTGCACATTGAGCTCAGTCTGCCCATGCCGCACCAAATACAGATCTGCCACACGCTCTCCCCTCGTACCACCACAAAGGGGACAGGCACCTTTGTGGTGGTTTACCGTCTGATCACGCCGCGGTGACGCTCAGCTACACCAGCACGTCGGCGAGCGGGCGCTTGGGTACGTGGTGCACCTGCGCATCGTCACGCCAGTAATTAATTGAGCCGTCGGGGTTGGAATCGATCGCATCGATCATCTGCGTCTCGGCCGGCACGCCAAAAGCCATGATCAGCTTGAGCTCATACTTGTCGTTATCGAGCCCCATAGCATCGATCGCGTGGGGCGTAAAGGCCTTGAACATGCAGGCTGCCACCTCGGGCGTGGCGCTGCGAGCGGCGAGCATCATCGTCTGCGCGGCAATGCCCGTGTCGACCTCGGTGATGGGCGCGGCGGGCTTACCCGGAACAGCGCGCTCGGCAAGAATCGCGATGTAGCCGGTCGGACGCTCGCCCTCGGCAGGACCCGACCAATCCTTAAGCGCGCCGGCCCATGCAAGCTCATCAAATACACGCGCGCAATCCTCGGCACCGCTCACCACATGAAAACGCAGACGCTGAGCATTGGCGCCGCAGGGAGCCAGGTGCGCCAGTTCCGCCAGCTCGAGCAAAAACTCGCGCGGCACGCGCATGGACTCGTCAAAACGGCGGCACGTACGGGCGCGGCGGACCAGCGCGTCAAACGTGTCCAGGCCAAGCTTTTCGCAACCCTGCTTTGCCATCGACTCGGCGCTTACCGGCGCCGCGGGAACAGCTTCGTTCATAAGACCCCCAATAAAAGCCAATTGTTCTTAAGAAAATCTAACCTAAAACGTAGGCAATTACACACAGCGGCGCAATGTTCCACACCTGTTGAATATTCCGCATCCAAACGGGAACAAAGGTAACAATTCGGGAAGATGAGGCTCCCATTCGCCCTTCCCGCCCCACGCGACGGCGCCCTTGGGCGATACTGGTTGCAAGAGCTACGGCTTACGCCGCACGGAAAGGAGACATCATGGGCATCTTTAAGAACGATGACAAGCAATCGAGCGCGTTTGGATTTGACGAGAAAAGCATGGCAGGCAAGGCCGTCAAGGCCGTGCGCTGGATTTACGCCATCACGGGCGTCTTGGCGCTCGTCGCCGGCATCGCACTGCTGTTTGCGCCCGCCAAATCCCTCGTCTTCCTGACGACCGTCTTGGGCATCTACTTTGTGATCACGGCCGCGATCAGGCTGTTTACCGCTGTTTTCGAGCCGCTGCTGCCCACCGGCTGGCGCGTTACGAGCATCATCTCCAACCTGCTCATCATTCTGGGCGGCGTCATAATCCTGCGCAACCAGGCCTTCTCGACCGCGACGCTCACCACGCTCGTGGTGGTCGTCGCCGGCTTTGGCTGGATCGTCGAGGGCGTCATGTCGATTCTGGAATCCGAGCTTTCCGCCAACCGCGCCCTCGCCATCCTGAGCGGCGCGCTCTCCATCATCGCGGGCATGTTCGTGTTTATCTATCCGCTGTGGTCGGCCAAGATGCTCGTCATCTTTAGCGGTGCCGCGCTGCTGGTGTTTGGCGTGACGCTCATTGTTCGCGCCATTCAGTTTGGCAAACTGGTGCGCTAGATGCCACGAACGCTCTTTATTGATGCAGACGCCTGCCCGGTCACGCGCGAGTCGATTGACTGCGCGCGGCGGGCGGGCGTCGCCGTTGTTATCGCCGGCAACAGCACGCAAAACCTGGAACGGCACATTCGCCGCGACGACCCGCGCGATGCCGAGCACGCGCGACGCGGCTTTTGGGTCACGACGCTCGACGTGAGCGTGGGCGCCGACAGCGCCGACTTTGCCATTGTCGAACGCCTGCAGGCGGGCGACGTGGTCGTGACGCAGGACATTGGCTTGGCGAGCATGGTGCTCGGGCGCGATGCCGCCGCTATCGGTGTGCGCGGGCGCGTCTACGACAAAGCAACCATCGACATGCAGCTGTTTATTCGCCACGAGGAAAAGAAGGTACGCCGCGCCGGCGGACGCACTCGCGGTCCGGCAGCATTTACCAGCGAAGACCGCGCCCGCTTTAAACGCAACCTCACCGAGCTGCTGCGCTAACCAAGGTAGATTTTTGGGCTTAGAGACCAAAGGCGGAGAGAACGAGTCCCCAGCCGGCGCCGATGACGTACATCATGACCAGAAACAGGGCGTTTTCGCGAGCGCTGCGGTTGGTGCGGAACAGCACCAGGTAGCCCACGCCAGCGGAAATGAGCGTGCCGGCGAGCATCGGGGCCAGCTGCAGCGCGCCTTCCAGGTACAGCTGCGTAATGACTACGCTCGCTGAGCAGTTGGGGATCAGGCCGACAAGCGCCGAGCCCAGGACGGCGAGCGTCTCATTGCCGCGCAGGAACTGCTCGATTGCGGACTCGCCAAAGGCCTCGAGGACGGCGACCAGAATCAACGTCACCAGGAAAATAAATGCCGATACCTGCACGGTATGCGAGATGGCGCTGCGGATAATCGACAGGACAGGAGCGCCTTCGTGGGAGTGGGAGTGACCGTGGTCATGATGGTGTTCATGCTCGCCCTCATGTTCGTGATCGTGGCCATGTCCGTGTTCGTGCTCGTCCTCGTCTTCATCACAACCGCAATGGTCACGCTCGCACAACTCGTGGATATGGTCGGCGCTCACGCCCGCCTCGGCAACCTCGTCGATGATGTCACCGCCAGTGTGGTCGTCGTGCGCACAGTTCACATGAGCCGGATTGGCAGCAGTCCCCAACACGGTACGGCGAATCGCCGCATGCGCGCGGGCATTACGACGAAGGCCGCGGATAGCCGCATCCACGATAAAGCCCGTGACCAGAGCGATCAGCGCCTTCGAGGCGAGCAGCATCGCCATGGTCTGCACGGGAACTTGCTCGGCGAGCAACAGCGGCAGCATCTCGTCTGAGGTCGAGAGGAACACCGCAACCAGCGTGCCCAGCGTCACGACGCGACCGGCGTACAGCGTGGCCGCCATGGCCGAAAAGCCGCACTGCGGCACCATGCCCAGCAACGAGCCAACCACGGGGCCGGCGGCGCCCGCGCGCTTGATAGCGCCGTTGACGCGGTCGCCCGCCACATGCTCCAGCGTCTCGAGGGCAAGATACGTCACCAACAAAAACGGCACCAGGGACAGCGTGTCCTTGCCGGCGTCGAGCAGAATATCAATCAGTAAATCCATGACGGATGGAACCTTTCGTGTCTTTCGGCAACATTGTAAAAGTCCTAGCGGTCAACTAGGGTATTGTAGTTGTCCCGGGCGTTGTGCCAATAGTTGCCCATGGTAAACTATCATCTCGCCACAACTCAGTAACCCCGAGCCGCGCGACGCGGCCCGTCCAAGGAGCAGCCTATGAACGTTTCGCAAGCACTCGAATACGAGCGCCAGCCGTTTATCCCCATGTTTATCTATGGCGATCACGGCGCCATGGAGTCCGAGCGCCAGAAGGGCGAGGAGGCCCTCAAGGCGCTCGAAACCGAGTACTTTACCGCCGAGGGCGACCCCGGTTTCGACTTTGCCACCGTGCGCGACCTGGCCGACCGCAACCGCGACCTGTGCGACCAGATCGGCGAGGCGCGCCTGCGCAACGTGACGCCCGCGACGCTTTCGCGCGGCCTGTCCGATGCCGACACCTGCGCCGCCATCGGCAAGATGCAAAAGCGCACCGCCGCGTCGGTCATGCGCGAGATCCGCGGCGACCGCGACGCGCTCGGCGTGGCCTACGCCCGTAAGCCCATCCAGGGCACCGTGCTCGGTATCGACATCGAGACCACCGGCCGTGCACCCGAACACGGTTATATCATCAACGTCGGCTGGGAGATCATGGAACTCACCAGCGACGCCGTCCCGCACGATGCCGAGGCGCACTACTGTGGCCTGCCCGACATCTACCGCGGCGAGGATGTGCCGCTATCGAACATCCATCACATTACTTGGGACGACATCGACGGCAAAAAGCCGTTCCGCGAGAACAAGGAACTGCAGAAGCAGCTGCTCAAGCTTATGAAGAAGTATCCCTATATGGCGCATAACGCCGCGTTCGAGGACAGCTGGTTCAAAATTCACCTGGACGGTTACGCCGAGGCGCGCCGTGCCGGCAAGATTATCGTCATCGATTCGCGCCAGATCTGCCGCAGCCTGGATGCCGACGTCCGCTCGCTCCCCCGCGAGTCCGCCCCCGCCGCGCTCGAGAACTGGGCGCGCCGCCGCGGAACCCTCGCCGCCGACGCCAACGAGCAGCATCTGGGTCTGGACGACACCGACCTCATGCTCCGCACGGTACAGGCCGAGTTCAACCTCAAGAACCTGTTTGCGAAATAACCGATCCATCTGCGGGAGCGCCTGCCAGGCACAGCGCAATCCTCTGGGCGCACCGGCACGCAGTAAACTAGGGCGCAGCCTTATGGCTGCACCCTAGTTTTCATCAAAACAAGCAAATACGCGTGCTTCACACAGTCGACAGGTTGACCCACCTACATTTTTCGAGTTGTTCGGCCAGCTGAACCACTAGTCAAGGCCCCTTGAACCGCAATCGAGCGCTGTAGTCGCCTTTATTTCGCAACCAAGCCCCATAAATCTACCTGAATCAATTCGAATAGGACATTGTAAACACACCATTCGTATAGGATAAGGCCGAATAACTCAAATTATGTTGGTGAGGCTTCTGGGCGTTCGGTAAAAACGCCCAGAAGCTACGAACCCGCAAATAAAGTTCACCAAAAAAGGCGCAGCTGGCAGAAACCTCCCCAGCCGAAGCTGCCCCCCCTCAATACGACAGCTCAAAAACCCACCGTTCGCAGAAGATAAGCCGCGTCCCTATACCGTTGCCCGAAGTTTCGGGCACATGTGGCGTCCGCTATGCCATCATGCGCGTATGGGAATCGTTCTGTCACATACTACAGCACGCGCTGTATACCAAACAGCCAACTCGCTCGCAAGCTACGCGACCGATCCCATACCTATGGAAAAGATCAGGGTGTCTGCGCCGACCACATCCGACCTGGAAGCGGCACGAGCATGGCTCAAAAGAAAGAATGTCGATTCTGAACGCATCCATGTGCTGACGTTTTCCAATAATGCCAAAAGGCACCGCAAGGGCTGCATCTGCCACTGCACGCGCTATACGTTTGATGCAGAAAGCTACCTAGAACTCGAGCCGAACGTCTACATCGTCGATATCAAGCTGTGCGCGTTAGAAGCAACAGCCGACCTCAACCTTTCGGAGCTCGTTGAGTATTACTTTGAAATCTGCGGCTCCTACGCGCTTGAAACGTCCAACGAAACTCAATATCGCGAGCGCCCAGCCCTAACCAGCGTTGAAGAGCTCAGAGCCTTCTTTTCAGAGGCGTCGGGGTATCGTGGATCTAATAAAGCCCTTAAGGCACTTTCTTATGTACGCGAAGGCTGTCGCTCCCCACTCGAAACGGCGTTTGTCATGATGCTGACGATGCCCAAGTCAATGGGTGGCTTAGCCATACGCGCTATCAAAACGGATTATCCGATCCCAGTCCCCAAAAGATACGCCGCCCTAACGCGACGGACGGTTTTCTACCTCGACGCGCTGCTCGAGAATTCGATGACCGATATCGAATACAACGGCTTTTACCACGACGAGCCCGAGCAGCAATCAATTGACGAGGAACGCCGCAACACGCTGCGAAACATGGGATATGCCGTTATCACAGTTACTCGTCATTCGTTTTTCAAGCAGTCCGCTTTTGGACGGGTCATGGAAGCGATTCGCATTCGCGAGAAGATCTGGCCTGGTCGACTCCCGGATAACTTCACCATCCTGCAAGAAACTCTTCGTCAATTTGTCTTGCGGCGCTACTTCGAATACGGTCGCCGCGTCCTGGAGGCTCTCAAAGAAGAAGAGTCCGCCAAGCGCGAAATTGCAAGCCAATATCCGCAAGCTGATGACCCGAGCATCAACGATGTGCCCGAACCCGACGACATGCAACACGTCGGGGCCCTTGCTGAAGAAATCAATGGGCCTTGGGAATGCGACATGTCCGCAAAAATCGATGAAAACCGCACGGAAGACGACACGATTATTGATCTAATTGAGAATTCGCTCTTCTAAAGGCGGTCTCTGCGGATGTCCACCTACATTTTTCGACTTATTCGGCCACCTATGTGCCCGATTGGCCGCAGCAATGCTCAATATAACTTTAGATAAAACTGATTCTGCAGGAACTCCCGTAGAGAAAGAACTGATTCTCACGATATTTAACAAGATTAAGTACAAATATGAACAGTTCTAATGCTTCTCGAGGCGGCTTTCTTAGCATGCTGGCCGAACATCTCGAAATATGTTGGCGAGCATTGCATCGATGCATCCCAACCCACAGAAAATCGCAGAGGCGGCAAGCAGTCATCGAAATTATCGCAAATTGTATTGACATATGAACATGCGCTCATATAATCGGAAGTAAGTTATATGAGCGCATGTTCATATGAAAGGATATTGCAATGAGCATCCGCGTTGATGAAACGAAACCCGACATCGAGGCCACCGAGCCCGCGATCCCCACCACCTGCTCGCCCGAGGACCTTCCCGACGAGGAGCTTCTCTACGACCTCGCCGACCTGTTCAAGGTCTTCAGCGACACCACGCGCATCAAGATCCTCTACGCCCTCATGGGTCGCGAGCTCTGCGTGGCAGACATCGCCGAAGCGACCGAAACCTCGCAGTCGGCAGTATCGCACCAGCTGCGCACGCTTAAGCAGTCGCACCTGGTCAAGTTCCGGCGCGACGGGCGCAATATCCTCTACTCGCTTGCCGACGATCACGTCTATACCATGCTCAACCAAGGCATGAGCCACATCTGCGAATAGCGACCAACCACGGTACCAGCGCGGCCTGCACCCAAGCCGCAAAAACGGGAAAGGAACCCAACATGAAAAAGCAGTTTAAACTCGACGAGATCGACTGCGCCAACTGCGCGCGCGAGCTTCAGGACGAGCTGGCCAAGCTCGAGGGCGTCAAATCCGTGTCCGTCAACTTTATGACCCAGAAGCTGACGCTCGAGGCTGATGACGCCGAGTTCGACGAGGTCCTTGACCGCGTCGTGGAGTTCACCGCCGACGCCGAGCCGGACTGCGAGATCATTCTCTAGCCCAGGTTCACGCCAATCTTCAGGGCCGCGCTTGCCGCGGCCTTTGCTCGCGAAATTATATGAGCGAGTGTTCATACATTCAAATGGGAGGATACGAGTCATGGCCACCGCCGACCCCAAAAAGAAAAAGAAGAAGCGCACGAAAAAAGAGTCACTCGAGCATAAACGCAGCCGTATCCTGGTAGCGCTAGGCATTTTTGCGGTGGTGTACGCCCTCGACGAGCTCGGTGCCCTCACTGCCACATTCGGCGAGCCCGGCGACATCTATGCCAGCTTTGTGCTGTTCCTCGTGCCGTTTTTGATCGCCGGCCATGACGTACTGCAAAAGGCATTTAACAACATCCGCCGCGGTAAGGCCTTCGACGAGAGTTTCCTTATGGCAGTCGCGACCATCGGTGCATTTGCCATGGTGCTCTTCCCCGACACCGACCCGCACATGGCCGAAGGTGCCGCTGTCATGCTGTTCTACCAGGTCGGCGAGCTGTTCCAGGCATACGCCGTGGGCAAGAGCCGCAAGTCGATCAGTGCCATGATGGACATCGCGCCCGACTACGCTAACGTCGAGCAGACCGACGGCACGCTCGAGCAGGTCTTCCCCGATGACATCACCGTCGGCACCGTCATCGTCGTCAAGCCCGGCGAGCGCGTGCCCATCGACGGCGTTATCGTCGAGGGCGAGACGCAACTCGACACCGCCGCGCTCACGGGAGAGTCGGTCCCCCGCCCGGCCAAAACCGGAGACGATATCATCAGCGGCTGCATCAACATGACGGGCCTCATCCACGTGCGCACCACTAAGCCATTTGGCGAATCCACCGTCGCTCGTGTCCTAGAGCTCGTGGAAAACGCCAGCGAAAAGAAGGCACGTACCGAGAACTTCATCACGCGCTTTGCCCGCGTCTACACTCCCGCCGTCACTGGCGCCGCCGCGGTACTCGCGCTCGGCGGCGGCCTGGTGACCGGCGCTTGGTCCGACTGGATCCTGCGCGGCCTGACCTTCCTCGTCGTCAGCTGCCCGTGCGCGCTGGTGATCAGCGTGCCGCTGAGCTTCTTTGGCGGCATCGGCGGCGCATCCAAGCTGGGCGTCCTTATCAAGGGTTCTAACTACCTCGAGACGCTCGCCGATGTGGACACCGTCGTCTTCGACAAAACCGGCACCCTCACGAACGGCACATTCTCGGTCGTCGCGGTGCACCCCGAGGCAGGCTATACCGAGCAGTCGCTGCTCGAAGTCGCGGCCCTTGCCGAGTCGTTCTCCGACCATCCCATCGCGCAGTCGGTACGTACCGCCTTCCAGGGCGAGCTCGATCCCAAGCGCGTAACGGATTCCACTAATGACGCGGGCCACGGCGTGACGGCAACCATCGACGGCAAGCCCGTCGTCGTCGGCAACGCCAAGATGCTCGCCGCCACCGACATCGAAGCACCCAATTGCGAGGTCGTCGGCACCATTCTCCACGTGCTGGTCGATGGCATCTATGCCGGCCATATCGTCATCGCCGACACCGTCAAGGCCGATGCCGAGCAAACGATTCGTGACCTGCACGCCGCCGGCGTTAAGCGCACCGTCATGCTCACGGGCGACCGCGGGGAAGTGGCGGCGTCCGTGGCCAAACAGCTCGGTCTCGACGAGTTCCATGCGCAGCTGTTGCCTGGTGACAAGGTCGAGCGCGTCGAGGCACTGCTCGCGGCCGAATCGGGCAAGGGCAAGCTCGCCTTTGTCGGCGACGGTATCAACGACGCTCCTGTGCTTACGCGCGCCGATGTGGGCATTGCCATGGGCGCCATGGGCTCCGACGCCGCGATCGAGGCCGCCGACGTGGTGCTGATGGACGACAAGCCGTCCAACATTTCCCGCGCGATCCGCGTGGCGCGCAAGACCATGACGATCGTTTGGCAGAACATAATCTTTGCGCTGGGCATTAAGCTGCTGATTCTGGTGCTCGCGGCGCTCGGCATCGCCAATATGTGGCTTGCCGTCTTTGGCGACGTGGGCGTGGCGATCATCGCCATCCTGAACGCCATGCGCGCGATGGGTGTCAAGAACCTGTAGCGCCTGTGGTCCCTCCGGCCGGGGCCGGGCTTGGTTTTGAAAACGTCCTCGCGCATGAGGCCCGTCTTTCCTGCTCCTGCGGAGCAACGGAAAGACGGGCCTCGCGCTGACGCTCCTATTTGGCAAGGTGTTTTTTAGAATCCATTT
>NZ_QRLS01000001.1:338816-339981 GCF_003472325.1 Collinsella sp. AM12-1 | reverse complement strand
GATCCCTTCCTCCCGTGCATCCTTATCTCGAGGGGCACGCCCGTGTCCCTCGGCATGAGCTTCGGCTGGTGCCGCGCCGCGGCGTAGCACCATGAACCCTCAACGGCCAGCTTCCTCACGAGCGCGTTGCCCGCGCCGCTGATGCCTCCGAGCCGCACGGAGTCGCCGCTCGACCTCTGGCTCGGCGCGAGGCCGAAATAGGCCGTGACCTGCCTTCCGGAACGGAACCTCGTGAAGTCGCCGACCTCGGCCGAGAAGGCTGCGGCCAGCGCGAAGGCGCAGCCCTTGATCGACTGGAGGGCGGCCGCCTCCGCGGCGATCGGGCTGGCATCCACGGCCGCCCTGTACTCGGAGAGCAGGTCCGCCCGGGCCTCCGCCGCGGCCTCGACCTCGCTCCTCAGGGCGGCGAGCGTCCGAACCCCGCCGTCGTCCTCCGGCCTGACCTTGTCGAGCCACCTCAGGAAGTCGTAGGTCCAGTACTTCCTCGGGTTGCCGGCGGGCGTGGTGCCGCCGTAGGCGAACCCTCGCTTTGCGAGGAAGGCGAGCAGCCGCTGCTTGGCGGTCGCCAGGCGCGCGGTCGCCCCGTCGTAGGCGCCGGCGAGGTCCCTGATGCCCTCGACCTCGGGGGAGGGGACCCATACGGGGGAGATGTCGTGGGCGAGTATCGCCTTGGCCATCCTGGCGGCGACATTCCTGTCGTTCTTGGAGGCCGAGTCGGCGGCCGACCTGGGGATCTTCGAGACCGCGGCGACGACACACTCGACGCCGAGCCCGGCGAGCTCCCTCTGCGGGGCGAAGCCGGGGTAGCCGCTCTCGTAGGCCGCGAGCGACGGCCCGGGGAACCCACCCATCCACCCGGCGATCTCGCCCCAGGGGTTGCCGGGGAACCTCCTCGTCACGGCCTCGCCGGTGTCCGCGTCGAGGGCGCAGACGGTGGTCGACCTCAGGTGGACGTCCATCCCGAACGCGGTAGAATACTTTGGCATGGGAGCCTCCCAACCTCGTTGCGGCGCGGCTGCGCCTATGGCACTTCAACATCATTGTCGCAGCCCCGACCCGCGGTCACGAGCGGGGGCTCCTATCTTTTTAGTGCCCTCGGATTGGGTCATAGTGTCTGTCGTTGCCAAGACATCGGCGCTTCCGTTGTTGTAGGTGGCAGTTAGGT
>NZ_QRLS01000001.1:338394-338806 GCF_003472325.1 Collinsella sp. AM12-1 | reverse complement strand
GCGTCGAGGGCGCAGACGGTGGTCGACCTCAGGTGGACGTCCATCCCGAACGCGGTAGAATACTTTGGCATGGGAGCCTCCCAACCTCGTTGCGGCGCGGCTGCGCCTATGGCACTTCAACATCATTGTCGCAGCCCCGACCCGCGGTCACGAGCGGGGGCTCCTATCTTTTTAGTGCCCTCGGATTGGGTCATAGTGTCTGTCGTTGCCAAGACATCGGCGCTTCCGTTGTTGTAGGTGGCAGTTAGGTGCACTCATTGGGGACAGACTTAAATGAGTGCCCACAGAATGAGAGTGGATAATCTTCCGTTTTTGGCCTGCTTTGGGGTTCAAAGTGGGAGATTATCCACTCTCATCATTTTGCGGCACTTGGGGACGTTCCTTTTGTGCCGGCGCTTTGGGACACTCCTTG